>DQCG01000173.1:0-10769 GCA_003533825.1 Phycisphaerales bacterium | reverse complement strand
GGCTATGAACTCGAACTGGAGATTACACCGCCGGCTTCCGGAAGCAAAAGAAGAACCTTAACGGAAAAGTTTTTTGTTAAAACAAAGGCAGGCCCGCAAATTGAAATTCCATGTAACGTATACTATTCGAGAACGATTCCTGCATCTCTAACATCCAAAACAGACGACAAGGAATGCAAAACCTGTACTCCAAAAATCTTTGACTTTACCAAGGGCACAGTTACACCATACCCTAAGGCGAAATAGAATAACGGTTCTTAAGCAAGTCCAATCGCTAACACCGCCTGAGCCACAATCATCAGGAATAACCCCGTCGTCATAGGACACGTCGAATCGGCCTTGAACTCCGCCGCAAGGCATTCCCTGAGCTGGCCGACCGCTTTTCATTTTAAAAGAATCGCCCGAGTTTTCAAATGACTCACATTTACCGGTCCATGCTGTCATACCTGCGAAAGCAGGTGCGGGAATGGCAGATTGTGTTATGTTGTAATTAAATGGCTTGTCATATCATTCGGCTCAAAATCGACTGGTTTGAGCAAATGAAAAAAAAATTATTTTTTTTCTGGACTTTACATCAGGCAGGTTTATGTTATATTTGTAATAGTTAGCATAGTACAATTAGTGAGGTTGTTTTATGCAGATTCGTATCGACAACTCTTCGAACAGACCCGTTTATCAGCAGATCATAGACCAGGTCAAGCGCGACATTGCGCTGGGCAGGCTCATCAAGGACGATAAGCTGCCGACCGTCAGGGAACTGGCGGCTCAACTCGCCATCAATCCCAACACAATCGCCAAAGCCTATCGCCAGATGGAAGGCGAAGGCATTATCGTCACCAGGCCCGGTGCCGGCGCTTTTGTCGCGAATCTCGACAGCAGTCTGAGCAGAGTCGTCCGGAAAAAGCTCCTCTCGGATGTGCTCGAACGTATCGCAGTCGAGGCTTATCACATGCAAATCGATCGGCAAACGCTGCTGGAACTTTTCAATAACGCCGCAGAGAAATTCAATGTGCCTCCCAGGAAAGGGTAAGCGGATGGATGAGAACGTTATTAAAGTAGAGAATCTCGTTAAATATTTCGACGGCCGTTGCGTTCTGGACGACATCAGTTTCAACGTCCCGCAAGGCTGCATTTACGGTCTGCTGGGACGCAACGGCGCCGGCAAGACAACGATTATCCGGATTCTTCTGGGCCTGGAGCCGGCTACCCGCGGAGAGACTTCCCTGCTGGGCAGAAATTCGACGAAGCTCCCGGCGAAAATCCGCGGCAAAATCGGCTGCGTCGCCGAAGGGCACAACCTGATCCAGAATTACAAAGTCAGCCGGCTGATAAAGCTGTGCAAAGACCTCTCGCTGAACTGGAACGATGCATCCTTCGATCACCTCATGGAAACGTTCCGCCTGCCGAGAGACCGCCGGATAAGAGACCTGTCGATGGGTATGCGAGCGCAACTGAACCTCGCGCTTGCGATGGCAATCGACCCGGAGCTGCTTATCCTCGACGACCCGACGCTGGGACTGGATACCGTCGCCCGCCGGCAGTTCCTCGAGCTGGCCATCGACATCATCCAGCAGCAGGGCCGGACGATTCTGTTCTGCTCGCACATCCTCAGCGACGTCGAGCGAATCGCCGAGAGGATCGGCATTCTGACCGCGGGCAAGCTCGTCGTGGACTGCTCGCTGGAAGAGCTCAAAACCCGCGTCAAAAAACTGCGGATAATCTTCCCCGAATCCCCGCCGGCCGATCTCTATATGACGGACATCATAAACCGGCAAATCCAGGGCAGGGAAATGGCCATCACAGTCGCCAACTGGAACCGTCAGAAACAGGCCATCCTCGAAACCTTCAAGCCATCGAGCTGCACCGAAGTACCGATGAGCCTCGAAGACATATTCATAGAATGCACCAGGCCCAACCCGGAACTGATTGAGGCTGTATAAAAAGGAGGCAACCAAATGCTTACACTTATAAAAAGAGAAATTCGTGACCATGTTATTTACTTCGCCGGAGCGGTCATTTTCGCCGGCATTATAATCGGTATAGCGATTACTCCGATTTTCGAATCCCGCCGGCATTACCGGGTGTTGTCCGGTCTCGGAGTAGCTCTCACCATTACGGCAATTGTCATCTTCAGCTTTTTTGCGATGGGCGTCGGCCAGATGTACACCGACAAAAACAGGAAAATTTCCGCCTTTCTATCGACGCTGCCGGTCAGCAGGAGCCGGATACTAATCGCCAGAATTCTTACCGGTACGCTGGCTATCCTGACGCTGATTGTGCCACAGGTAATCGTGACAATCATTTTGCTGCGGCTCTACGCGCCGCCTTTTCCGGAATATTCAGGCTTTATCGCGGAAGTCTTTGCCGGGATATTCCTGGCTGCCTTTGCCTGCTACTGCATCGGTCTGCAGGCCGGCTGGAGCTCCAGCAGTATACTGTCGGCGATGGGCGGACTCGGCCTGGCCTGCATAATAGTATCGCTTATACTAATCAAAGGCTTCGGCCTGCATATCATCGTAATCCTCTTACTGTTTATCATAGCCTCGCTGATCCGTATCCGGCATCTGTTCACTTCAACGTCACTTTAGGAAGCTCGTCATGAATAGCTCTCAAAATCACCCATTTCGAGTTCTCGCGACCGGCATCGTCGTCCTGATATTCTTATCGATTATCCTGTTCTGGCTCCGGTTTCTATGCAGCGCCAGTCTGTCCGAGAGGATGCCGGACGAGATTAAAAGTGCTTTCATCGAACCGTCCGGCTTATTGGCAGACGATTTTGAAAAAGATCCCAACCTCCAGCGGCGCTCGCAGGTAACAGCACAGACGCGATCGGAACCACTGGCGCATCTCGGAATCACAGAATATCTTACTTCGATACTACCCGGAGGACACCGCTCGCGCGCGCTTCTGCTCTACTCAGAGGATGAGTGGGGATATTTCGACGACAAGTCCGGCCAGCTCGTCCTGCGATACGTCGAAGCCGAAATAATGCCTGATAACGACAAACTTTACAGAAAGGTGCAGTACTACATCGGTTCTGAAGGAATCTCGGAAATCCCGGACAAAACGCTCGGGCGATTCTTCGAGCCAATTGTGGATTGCAGCATGCTCGAAAGACGCTCGTTGAAATCGGGCGAAATAATCCTGTACGACAAGAAACTGCGGCGTTTTTTCAGGATTGGATTGAATCCCAGAACGTTCGTCAAAGGCCCCGAACTCGATCCAAATGATACTCACGAACCGGTCCAGATAGGTCAACTGAACAAGAACCAGCTCATGCTGCAATTAGCCTGGTCACCTCCAGAGTTCAAAACCTCTGCATTATATCCGAATACAGCTATGCGGAGCTATTACAGACGGTCTGTAACACCGGTGCAAAGCAGCGAAACCGGTCAGTATCTATTGATTCTCGATAAGACGGGCAGAATCGACCTGCTCGATAAAGAAACGCTCACGTTCGCCGCAGTCGCAGGCCGGCTGCCCGAAACAGAGACCCTCTTCGGTTCGGAACGGCCGGCAACTCCGAAAAACACGCTCAGCTACGGCGCCAAAACCATTTATCTCGGCCCTCCCCGTTCCGTGGAGACAGTGCTGGATGAAGAAACGCCCGAATCAGTCACTTTACGATACTCAGGTTTAATCGCCGCGAGCCTTTCACGAGATGGGATGGCTCTATCCGCAACTGTTTATGACGAGAAGGGTCAAATGAAAGGACTGACATATAGAGCCTCACGCAGGCGGTCTGACAAGGGCAAAACAGCTTATTTCGGCAGCCCGTGGGCTCCCGCATCGAGCCTCGTCAAATACATTGCTGAGAGTTTTCACCCGCCGATTCTCTCAGTCGCGTCATTCCTGACCGCCACGTCCTTCGAAGCCGGAGCCGGTCACAGGGGCCTGTTTCTGCTGCCTAACTCATTTATCGCAATGAAGGCCAGAGACGGCCGCGACCCCATGTACGAGAGGGCATTGTATGCACTGATGCTGATGACCCCGGCGATACTGCTTGCTCTTTTGCTTGTCTCCCGGATTCTCAGGGATGCGACCAGACTCGGATTGCCGAAAATCGTCAGACGTTTCTGGATAATTGCAACAATCGCCTTCGGGCCAGCCGGATATATTACGTACCTGCTTACCCGGCCGAAGGTAATACCTGTAACCTGCGCGAACTGCGGGAAATTCAGACGGCCGGACATGGACATTTGCCACCACTGCAATAGTAAATGGGTCGTACCCGAACTGACACCACCGGCTTGGAGAGTACTCGATAAGGAACGCTTAGCAGAAAGAAACGAACCGTGCACGGATTATTCACACTAATCAAAAGACAGATAGTCGATGATACGGCATACCTTGCGGGCGCTTTGGCCGTATCGACAATTCTTCTTGTTATGCTTGGTTTGCTTGGATTCATTTACCCAGATGAGCTACAGTTTCATATATTCGCGATTCTCGTGGCTTTGCCTGCTTTTGTTAGCATTGGTTGCTTCACTTTTGGAGTGGCACAAACATACTCTCAAGCAATAAGTGGCAGCCCTACATTTCTGTCGGCTCTGCCGGTGACATCGAATCAGATCCTCCTGTCACGTGTTATTAGCGGCACGCTGATAATTTTTACTGTCATTGTTCTCTTAGCGATAGCAATAATAGGAGGCGTCCTCTCCGAGCTTATATTGTGGCCCGAATCACTTTTCCCCGCCGGGCTCGTCGACTTGTTTACTGGTATGTTTCTTGTAGGGCTGGCCTGCTACTGCCTCGGTCTGAACATAGCTCGGAAAGCCTCAACCTTCACTAATGCCTTGAAATCGCTGCCTTTGGCGCTGATTCTCAACCTCTTGATTGTTGTTAAAGGCTTCGAGTTGCCACTCATCTTCATTACCATGTTGTTTATCGGTGCATCATTGCTTAACCTCCTTTTGCCTTCTCAACAGCGTCTGAGGATCATCGTTGCCACGGGATTACAGGTAATGGTTTTGCTGGGTATAACAATCTTCTGGGGCCACTACTCGTGCGAAGTAGCACTTGTAGCAAACCTGTCACCGGGTGCGAATCGTGTCAGTATCAGCGACTCAGGTTTGCTCCTACCCCAAAAAGAAAACGAACCGGACGGCAGACCTATCATCGGCGTTAGCGAGCGTATCGACGGATTTACCTTTCCAACAATTCGGCGGTATAGCTATAAAATCCATTACACCTTTGCATCACTGGGCATCTTTGAATATCTCAGATCCGGAGAATTGGACCTAAGTCACTTTAATTTCAATCGCTTAGACGATAATTATGGTACCTATTTTAACAAAGACACAGGATTGGTTTTTTACCGCACTGACAGATACGACTGTTTCATGGGACCTAATGGCATATCCGAAATGCCTGACGAGAACCTTGGCCGGTTCTCCTCACCAATCATCGGCCCTTCAGTAATTTATAGCCTGCAGAACAAGCGTTTTTTCACTATTGATCTCAAGAATCGCACTCTCCAAAAGGGCCCTGTACTAACAGATTCCGCACGTCGACCCATACAAATCATTGGTCCTTACTTCCGACCAGAAGAATGCTCGGTATTCTTCTCAGGTGCTTACGGCACATTGTACAAACCGCGAGATTGCCGGGCAGTACTGGATGAATCCGGCCGAATCGATTTGCTTGATCTAAAAACACTCGATTTGACCGGGCCGGCGGGCTTCCTGCCACGCCCCCGAACGCACTTTGGGTGGGGTTCACAAAAACCAAAAGACCTTTTAGCATATGACGTAAATCTCCTCTCTGTGAAAAACCAACAAAACTATGTCGGTATGGCTGTAGGTAGCTTGTCACGACAGGGAACAACGATGGCTCTGGCTGTCTTTGACAAGGAAGGTAACCAAATCAAGACCGCCCACACTAAAGCAGAATTTTTTAAGGCACCCTGGGAGCCGACGTTAATGGTAACGAAGTATATTTTCGAGAGTCTTCATCCGCCGGTGTTGACATTGGCGTCTTTCTTTACAGCATATAGTTTCGATGCCTGCTCGACGCATCGGGCGCTGTTCTTGATGCCCAACTCCTTCGTGGCTATGGCCAGAGATTACGAGGGGAACATTTTCTATACGATTCTAATTGTTCTGCTGCTGATGCTGCCCGGGATTCTGTTTGCCTTTATTCTTGGTTGGCGAGTTAAACGGGATGCTGCAGAAATCGGCTTGCCGTGCAATGCAAGGCGGCTTTGGCTGGCCGGGACGCTGGTTTTTGGCCTGGCCGGATATATCACATACCGGCTTACCCGGCCGAAGGTGATGGCAGTAACCTGCACCAATTGCGGCAATTTCAGACGGCCGGACATGGATATTTGCCACAATTGCGGCAGTAAATGGGTAGTGCCGGAACTAAAACCGCCGAAATGGCGCGTTTTCGACAGGGCGGAACAATTCCATTACAGCCCGCCGCCGGAGGAGACCACGGAGGAATAATACCAATTGTGATCATTATTTGCGCTTTGGTCATTTCCACCGTTAGGCGTCCCCAAGGGAGACCTTAGGGCCGCAAAGTGGCCCGAAGTGGAGAAATCTATTTAAAAAGATTTCTCGACTCCGCTTTGCTGCGCTCGAGATGACGAGGACACACATGTGAATTAGATTTGGAATAAAAATCCTTTCGAGTGGATTTTTTGTTACCTCTACTGCGATATCTGCCTTTTATCAGTGAGGACAATATATATGAACGAGGACAACGAAAATATCCAGCAGTTACTTTCCGAGGCCCGGCTCGGCAGTCGGAGGAGCATGGGCCGGCTGGCCGTAATCGTCCGGGAGCGGCTGCAACCGTTCGTATTGCGAACCACTCTGGACCACGACCTGACCGAGGATGTGCTGCAGGAAACGCTGCTCACCATGGTCCGGCAAATCATGTCGTTACGGCAAAGTGACAGATTCTGGCCGTGGGTGTTTCGCATCGCCTGGAGCAGGCTTCAGGATAATTTCAGATCGCGCCGGCAGCAGTCGTCCGGCAGAGACTCACTCGTTCAGAATCGGGCATATCAAACACAGGAAGACTGCGACAGCCTGCTCGATGCGAGTATTCACACCGAGAGGCTCCGGCTGCTTTCCGAAGAGATAGAACAACTCAGCAGCCAGCATAAAGATATTCTCAACCTTCGCTACTACGAGCAGATGCCCTACACCGAAATCGCGGAAATGAAACACACCACACCCCAGAAGATCCGCGCTCAGTTCCACCGCGCCAAGAAATTCCTCAAAGCCCGCCTAGCGTAAGTCGGAAATCTTCAGGTCAGAGAACAAAGACGTCTTACGTGTCGAGGGCGTCTCGCCCTCGAATCGCGGGCTGGAAGCCCGCGACACAATAGACGTCCGACTCCTATCTTCTTTTCTACGGCCAGAATTTCTTGAGGTACTCAATGCTCTCGCGGGCTATTGTCTCGGGGTCGGGGTCGTATTTGAAGACCTCGACGCTGAGCCACTTGTCCCAACCGATGTCTTTGATCGCCTCGGCAATGGGAGCGTAGTCCACATCGCCCATGCCGGGGCCGTAAAGGTTGGCATCGTTAACGTGAAAATGGCCGATATCGTCGGCATTGACCGAGCGGATAATATCGGGCACCGGCGTAGATTCGGAGCACATCGCCTTGACATCCAGATGAATCTTAAGGCTCGGATGGTCGATCTGGCGGACCATTTTCATGCCCTCGGCGACCGTATTGATAAAATCGGTTTCCACGGGCGAAAGCGGCTCAAGGCAGATGGTCAGGCCCAACTGTTCGGCCTGATCCAGCACAGAGCCGAGCAATTCGACGGCCCGCTGCCATGCGCCCTCTTTGGTCTGCGGCTCGACGATGCTTCGCTGCTTGGGCGAGCCGAGCACTAAAACTTTGCCGCCAAGGTCGCTGCACAAATCAAGCAGGCAGGACAAGTAATCTCTTGTCCTGCCCCTGATTTGATTATCCGTTGTAGTCATGTGCAGACCGCTCGGGCCGGCAAAGAGCCAGTGAAGGCCCACGGTTTGAAGGCCATTGTCTTCTATTGCGCTGCGGGCCTCTTTTCTCTGTCCGGCGGTAATTTCATCCGCCGAGGGCGCCAGGGTAAACGGCGCTATCTCGATTCCGTGATAGCCCAGCTTGCGGGCAGTCGAGCAGACCTCGGCCATCGGGCGGCCTTCGAACATCTCGTTGCACAGTGCGAACTTCATTATACATTATCCGGCACAACAAACGGCTCGCGGTAGTTCCGCTTGACATACATATTCGCCCATTCGCTGTACTCGCCGACGAATCTCTCGGCCTGCGGATCCATTGTCAGCATCGGGCCCATCGTGATCGGCTCTTTTTCCAGGTCCACCTCGTTGACTTTGAGATGCTCGAGCATCCTCTCGAACGAGTCCATCAGGTATTCATTATCGATGGTTTTCCTGGCGTCTTCGACGGACATTGTCTTGCCCAGCCGGTAAGAGATATTGCCCATGTGACAAAGCGCGCTGGAGTAGTGGCCCTTCTCGATATCGGCGTTAAGGTCGCTGACCTTTCTGCTGCGGACGGCGTCGATGAAGTTCTGATGGTGACTGCCGCCGCCACCGCCGCCGATCTGCTTGTCGGTTCGCTTGTTGTCGTTATCCCAAACCCATCCGCCGCCGTCGCCAGCAGCCCAGTAGCCGTTCTCGCACTGCACGACTACACCGATATTGGTACCGGTTCGACGCCAGATATCCATCGATTTCTCGCCCTTTTTGCGAGGCAGGCCTCGAACCTCGAAAATCAGGGGAGCGGGCTTGTAATCGAGAAATACGATTTGCGTATTTGCAGTCTCGCCGGCATCGTTGACTCTGAACCTGCCGCCGAAGCTCATCACCCGCGGCGCCAGCTTCGGATCGCCCAGCGCCCAGCGGCCAAGGTCCATTTCGTGGATGCCCTGGTTTCCGAGGTCGCCGCAGCCTGTATTCCAGACCCAATGCCATTTGTAGTGCAGACTCTGGCGGCGCAACGGCTCCATATCGGCCGGCCCGCACCACATATTATAATCTATACCCTCCGGCAGCGGATTCGGGCCGTTCGTCCCGTAGACAATCCCGTTGGTGCCTTCGTAACGCTTCTTGTAGCACAGGGAGCGAATCCACTTAATCTTACCGAGGTTCCCATCGCCGATCCACTTATAGGCGGCTGTGTGGGCCTCGGAAGAACGTTTCTGCGTTCCGGTCTGGACAATCCGGTTGTACTTTCGGGCGGCCTTTACCATCTGGCGGCCTTCCCAGACGTTATGCGAGACGGGCTTTTCGATATATACGTCCTTGCCCGCCTGGCACGCCCAGATGGTGACAAGCGAATGCCAGTGGTTTGGCGTCGCAGAACTAATCGCATCGATATCCTTGTCCTCCAGCATCTCGCGAACGTCGGTATACGTTTTCAGCTTGACGCCGTTCTTCTTCTCGAAGTCCGCGGCACGATTCTCGACGTGGCTGCGATCGGCGTCGCAGATGGCCACCAGCCGGGAGCCCTTGCAGTTCTCGCCGAAGTACTTCATGTGATTGCTGCCCTGGCTGCCGACACCGACGACTGCAACGCGAATGTCGTCATTGGCGCCAAGTACGCGTGAGGCAGGTCCTGCCAGTGCCAGACCGGCCCCGACAGCCACTGAACTTTTCATAAAATCTCTACGATTTAGCTTGCTCATAATCTTCTCCTATATTTCATAAAAGTTTTTTTCCGGTATAGATTCGACTCATTTTGTCTCGGCATACCTGCGGTACTGCTGAGCCACCTTACCCTGCTTCTCATCGCCCTTATGGAAGTAGAAGCGATACTTGAACGTCAGACTCTCTCCGGCCGGAATTGTAATATCGCCTGTACCCCTCGGCTTTTTCTCGAAGTAACTGACGCCGAACGGATTGGCCGCGAACAGCCCGTAGTCACGCACGTGCCACCACGTCGGATGTTTCGGATTCGAAGGATGGTCGAATATCGCCACGCCGACGACCCGGCCGTCGACCGGCCCGTAGTAGTCGCACCACGCAGCCCGCTTGCCCCAGGTGCTGCCGTCGGTGTCGCCTTCGCTGTTGACGATATGACCCTTGCCCACCTTTCCTTTGAGCCGCATTGTCGGAGCCAGACGGATTGCCATCGAGCCTTCCTTGGTATCGCCCAGAACCACCTTGCCTTCCGAGGCGTGAATCGTAATCTCGATGTCCATGCTCTGGGCGTTCCGCCGGTTGTAGAAGCGGTGCGTTCGCGTGTCCGTGCAAACGACTTTGCCGTCCTTTGCCACCCACTTGTTCGTCGAGACAATCTCGCCCATCCTTCGGCCGGAACTGACCTTCAGGAACTTATCGTGGACGATATTGCCGGACCTGCTGCTGCCCTCGCCCCAGAAATCCTGCCCGTTGACCTCGCCGTGCGTGAACCAGAGGCTCTTGTGGTGTACATGGTCCTGAGCTTCATCAGGATTAATATCCTTCATCGGCCAATGCCTATTGACCGGCACGCCGGTCGGGCCGATTACGGGATAAAAATATGGCCGCGGTACATCCTGGTAGTTGTACTCTGTGAAAAGCTTGCCGTTAATCGTAATCCTAAGCTTTTTGTCAACGTCGTCGATTTGAACGCCACCCCGGCCCGACCTTCTGCCCCCCTGGGCTTTGGCAATCATTTGTCCGAACACCTGCCGCTGCTCGGCAAGGGCCTTGACACGATCGCCGGGATTGGTCCGAGCTTCCAGAAGAATCCAGCCGTCATAGTCCATCGCAACGAACAGGTTCATCAATTCCTGGTAGGGATAGCTGCCGATATTCAG
>DQCG01000706.1 GCA_003533825.1 Phycisphaerales bacterium | reverse complement strand
TCGAATCCTTCGCCCTCGATGGCTACCTGAAGATTCTCTTCAGTGCCCTTGATTCCTCCCATTACACGAAAGTGAGCATGGGCATGAACGGTCTCAGCCGCTGCGGCTGCCCTGAACAGCTTCGCAACCTGTGCAAATCCATCCTGCTGGGCTTTTTTAGCAAATGCTAAATACATCCGGTTCGCCTGGCTTTCACCGGCAAAAGCTTCTTTTAGATTATCACTTGTACTCACCGTAAAAATTCCTTTCTGCTAAAACCATAATCCAGAGATCCGGCACCGGCTTGAGCCAATCGAACCAATCACTTCCATTTACATCTGTTATTTGCTCAACTGCACCGCTGAGCCTGATTGCCGGTACAATATTATATTTGACAATTTATTTCAAGTTCATTCTCAAGAAAATATTGCTTTAGAAATCACACGGAATCAGATGAGACGGCCTTACCGAGCAGGAAGTTGATGATATTGTCGAATTCATACTGACTATCACCTACAGCTATAATTCCGGCAAGAAAGAGGATTGACAAAAAAACAACGACTCCGGATATGGGTGAAGCTTACTGTTAAATCAGTTTCGGGCTTATCAACCGCCGTTCCGTGTACGTGATTCGTATTGGTCTCTGGCTCTCTCGAAATCCACGGGTGTCAGGTCCAGCTTGTTCAGGACTTTAGTGGCGAGCAGTGTGGCGAGGATTTCGCCGCTTGGGTCGCTGGCGGAGACAAAATGGGAAAGAAAGATCAGGGCTCCGGCGAAGCTGAAGTCGCCGTTCATTATCGGCGAGTGGTGTCTGAGAACCGCCTCCAGAATAAGCGGCGAGAAATTCCACTTCCGACAGATCCTCGCTCCGACGTCGCAGTGGTCCATACCCAATTCCGCTTTCTCCTCATGAACGACCGAGACCATCCTGTCCCACAAGGTTCCCAGGACGCGTGCGCCGGTTTTGTTGCCGGCCACCATTATTGCCAGCCGGCCCACGTCGTGGACGAGTCCGGCAAGGGCATGCATCTGCCGCTGCTCTCTCGGCAGTGAGCAAATCCCGCCCAGAATATCGGATGCGATGTAAATGTCCTCGCCATGGTCAACGTAGTCGTTTAGATATTTCAAAGCGGCAAATTCCTGCCGGATCGCTTCTCTGGCATAAGAAATTCCGATCAACTGCACCAAAGGCTGAACGCCGATGTGCCCTACCGCATCCTCAATCGTCTCGAAATCCTCCGCCTCGCCAAAATACGAGCGTGCCAAAGCCAAAAGCTGGCTGCGCAGCCTGGAGTCACTTTCTATCAACCGGAGTATTTCCATTCCGTCCTCAGTCGGTTTTACCGCAGTGCTAAGAAGCTGATTGATATCGGTAGGAAACAGCGGCAGATCATCGACGAGATGGGTGATCTTACGCGACACTTGTTCCCGTTTGTTGGCGTTCGTAGCCGGCGAATCCTGACTTTCATTGCCCAACATGACCACACCTCGAGAATTAGATACACACCTATTTTCCGCATCCGCACATTATTGTACACTTACGCACATTTTCCACGGCGGCTTTCAGGCCTTCTTGCGCAGCATATCGTATTCGGTCTCGAAGCGAAGTTTGTGCCGGACCTCTTCCTGAGCCAGTGCCAGAAGGACTTCCCGCGATTCCTCGTCGTGGACATTTGGTATAAGATTCACGTACATCCTGAAGGCCGCATCTTCCTTCTCCACGCCCAGCAAAAGCATATCTGCGTAATCCATATCAAGCGGCGCATCGCTATCTGATATTATATATTCACTCTCAGGACGACCCTCAGGCATCTGCTGGGTGGGCAGAGTTTTGCCCATTTTGATCATCTCCAGCTCCAGCTTCTCCTTGTGCTCCAGCTCTTCGGCGGCCATATCTTCAAACACCTGCCGCATTCTCGGAGTGTCCACCCGGCCGGCCAATGCCAGACAAAAATAATACGCCTCCACTTCTCTGGAAATCGCATATTCCAGGATTTTCTCAACTGAATCAACCTTGCCCATAGCCGATTTGTCCTCACAATCAGTGTTTCAACGATAACATCTATAAAACCGTCTGATACTGCTGCCCGTCCCGCTTGCCCGGCACATTTACGAATTATAATATCTTTTGAAAAAACTACAACTATTTTCGTCTTTTGCTACTAATTTTATCACTGGAATAGCTGTGAGTCTTAGATGCCTATGCCCTCCACGGGCGAGTCCTCTTGAGGTCTTTGAGTGCCCGGTTTGCCACAAGCACATCTTCGGCAATCTCGAAATCAAACATCCCGGCCAGCACAAAATCAGCGCCGTTTTCAAACGTATAGCGGAAGGCATCGTTGGGCGGTATGGCGCCGGCGGCCATGACTTTATAGGCAATCCAGGGCTTTTCAACACCCCTCATCAAATCGATAACATCTTTAGGATTGTTGCACCAGTAGCCCGGGACTTCGGAATATATGCCCGTCAGCTCATCAGCCTTCGGTGCGGTCGGATAATTGTGGTGGTGGAATGTCTTAACGTAGAAATCAGTATCGATTTTGTGCCGCTCGCACTCCGTGATGACTTTCAGATCGTGCGCCCCGACTCCGGAGGGCACACCATGTTCTTTGGCAATTTCCACAGCCTTTGCAATCATATCGACCTTACCTTCGGCAACAAGACGGTCGGCCGTCACGCCCCATAAGTAAATCCCGTCGACGCCTTCATCGACAAGCTGCTTGACCTGTTTCTCAAAGTCCTCCGGTTGAGTATCAACCTGTGCGGTCGGACATATTATCCATTGGATCTTCCCGCCCAGCCTGTACCGGTATTTCTTGAGCATGCTCACCACTCCGGGAGCGGTATGGATAACAAGTGTGTTGACGCCGTGCGCCTCGGCTAGCGCCATCGTCTCGAAGATTTTTTCTTCGGTGTTATAATGCGCCGTCAGATTATAGACATACTTCAAGTCCCGGCTGTGAGTAAAATGGGTCAGCAGGTTGCCGCCCAGTAAAAGCCGGCTGATTTGAAGGTCTTTAATCCTGCCCTTCGGCAAATCGACATCCGACAGCACATTTTGTGACGTACCGGATTTTTTCGCTGCGCCTTGAGCCGGGGCTTGATTCTGCGTTGTGTTCATTGCTAAGGCTCCCACGGCAGGAGTTAGCAGCGACTTTTTGATAAAACCTCGACGGTCTATACTTTGCGACATCAATATTCTCCTTCCTTCATATCAAACCGGGTTAAAGTTATAATAAGGTTTTTGCAAAAGTTCATTCATAAGCTGTCTCATTTGCGAGGCATAGACATAAAGAACTGGACGAGCTCATCCTTCAACAATATGAAGGTCAATCCCAAACGATCGTACTCCAACGTTATCTGCGCACCGTTCTTCCGTTCGCTGTCCGGCAGTCCATAAACAGCAAGGATTTTGGACCGCCTGGCTCCCATAGAAATTCCTTCCCTGGTCTTACCGCTAAAATCTTTGACCGATGTAAAGGGTGGTGCAGCTTTCCTTGTGTAGAAGTTGAAATATTGGACACCGCCCCCGGGAGAAACCATCAGAGAAAATCCTTTAGAACGGTAAAGAAAACTCATACCGCCATCCTCAACTTTTTCCGGTTCGCCTATTTCCTTGATAACGTTCTCCTTCGACATGCCAAACCGGATAGAACCCACACCAACCGCAGGATAAACTTCATAAGACAAGTTCCTAACCCGGACGAGCCGGAA
>DQCG01000407.1 GCA_003533825.1 Phycisphaerales bacterium | reverse complement strand
AATTTCGGCAATCCGGACGATCCGGGCTGCCATGTACCTTTCGCCCTCAGCGAAAACGGCGAAACACTCTATCTGCATTCCGGCGCCGACGGCGTATTGACCGGATACAACGATCAGGAGAAATTCGATGCTTCGGAAACTGCCGTAGCCTTCGGCCGCTATCAGAAGAGTACCGGCACATACAATTTCGTGGCAATGAGCGTTAACACCCCGGGCGGTGCAAATGCCTACCCGAAGGTCGGCCCGGTAGTTATCAGCGAGATTATGTACAATCCCGCCAGTTTCGAGGGCGTCCCGCCCTCGGATCGCGGACAGGATGCCCGCGACACGGAATATATCGAGCTACTAAACATCAGCAATTCTGCAGTTACCTTGGCCGAATATGACAATGAACAGCTCGTCGATGTTCCCTGGCGTTTTGCCGACGACAGCAACGGTATCAGCTTTGATTTCCCGCTCGGTACGATAATGGCCCCCGGCGAACATCTGCTGCTGGTTAAAGATTTGGCTGCATTTGATTCGGTATACTCGGCCGACGACGGTGTCCAAATTTTTGAATGGGGCGCCGGCAGGCTAAACAATGCCGGCGAGAAAATCCAACTCTCGAAACCGGGCGACCTTCTTGAAGGCACACGCTACTACATTCGTATTGACCGCGTCAATTACAGCGACGGCTCCCATCCCGCCGGCGAGGACCCATGGCCAATCGAACCGGATGGATCCGGTAACTCGCTAACGCGCATTGTGCCCGCCGATTACGGCAACGATCCGGAAAACTGGATCGCGGCGAATCCTTCACCCGGCGAATAGATTTTCATGGATACCGATTGCTTTTCAAAGGCCGGGCAACCTCAACCCGGTCTGCTTGTAGCGCTTGACAATCTGCGCATTATCATGTTTATTAGCATTCGGCAGGTATTTCGCCGAAAAGTGGCTGAAAAATAATGACAGCACAGATAACTGCAAACAAAATACTAAAGCAAGTGCTAAAAAGCAGGGAGGTATTATGAATACGACTCGAATTGGACGCCGGGACTTCTTAAAAACCGCAGGCCTGGCGACGACCGGAATGGTCCTGGGCGGCTGCCAGACAACAAGCAGATCATCCGGCAGCAAAGACCGACCCAACGTCGTGGTTATCTTTACCGACGACCAGAGATGGGACTGCGTCGGCATTATGCCCAAACCTCTGCTGGGCATGAAAACTCCCCATCTGGACCGGTTGGCCAGAGAAGGAGCTTTGTTCGAGAATATGTTCGTCACGACTTCACTTTGCTCACCGAGTCGGGCATCGTTTCTTTCCGGGCTGTATGCCCACTCGCACGGCGTGATGAATAACTTTACGGACTATCCCACTAACCTGGCAAGCTACCCGCGCCGCCTTCAGGAGGCCGGCTATAACACCGCCTATATCGGCAAGTGGCACATGGGCGAGCAGGATGACAAAAAACGTCCCGGCTTCGATTACTGGATCACACATAAGGGCCAAGGCAAATACTACGACACCACCTTCAATATCAATGGAACGCGACAACTGGTCAAAGGTTATTATACTATGCGCGTAACCGATATGGCTACTGACTGGCTGAAGGACAAACGCAAAACCGACAAGCCGTTCATGCTGATCCTGGGGCACAAGGCCCCCCACGGTCCTTTTGTCCCCGAAGAAAAATATAAACACACCTACGACGATGTCGCGGTTCCTTATCCCGAGACCGGTTTTCATCTGGAAACCAAGCCGAAATGGGTGACTGAAAGGCTTGATACGTGGCACGGCATCTACGGGCCGCTCTACGGATTCCGCAAAGATTTTCCGGATAAACGTCCCGAGGGCGTCGATATATTCGGAACGTTTGTCCGAAGCTACACCGGCACTATTAATTCGGTGGACGATAGTGTAGGCGAGATTTACAGGACGCTCGAAGAAATCGGACAGCTCGATAATACGCTCATCATCTTCACGAGCGACAACTCATTCCTGCTTGGCGAACACGGTATGATCGACAAGCGAACCATGCACGAAGAGAGCATCCGTGTCCCACTGATCGTTCGCTATCCCAAACTTGTCAAACCCGGCACAGTCGTAAAACAACAGGTTCTTAATATTGACATGGCACCCTCGATTGTAGATATCTGCCGGGCCAGGCCTCTTAAAAACATTCACGGTAAGTCATGGAAACAACTGCTCAAAGGCAAAAATACAAGTTGGCGAAAATCATGGCTCTATGAATACAACTACGAGAAGCAGTTCCCTTACACGCCGAACGTGCGGGGCGTTCGCACCGACGAGTGGAAATACGTACACTATCCCCACGGTGACGGTGGGCCGGATCGACACATGGCAGAACTGTATAACCTCAAGGAAGACCCGAACGAAAAAAACAATCTCATCAATGATCTGAAATACGCTTCTATCGTCGCAGAATTGAAGGCGGAACTGGCTCGTTTGATCAAACAAACCGGCGCGTTACCGGACAAAATGCCTCTCGACGAAGGAGTAAAAATGGAATTGCCGGAAGAATCGATTCGATAAGATTATATGGAAAATACACTGAACTACATTCATAGCAACGCGGGCAAGAACCTGCATTAGATAATACATTTGGAGGTTTGATTATGAGTAAGGGCAGCAACAAGACTTCGAGACGTGAGTTTTTGCAAAGTGCGGCGGGAGCCGTGACGGCGTTTACAATAGTGCCGCGTTACGTCCTGGGGGGAGCAGGCCGAACAGCTCCCAGTGACAAACTGAATATCGCCATCATCGGCGTCGGCGGGCGAGGCAAAGCAAGTGTCGGAGGCTGTGGCAGCGAGAATATTGTCGCGCTTTGCGACGTGGATACCAGGCGGATGGAGGAAGCATCCAAGAAACACCCCTGCGCAAAGAGGTACCAGGATTTTCGCAAGATGCTGGACGAGATGGATAACCGGATCGATGCGGTGGCTGTCTGCACCCCGGACCACACTCATGCCATTGCAGCTATGGATGCGATCAGAAGAGGCAAGCATGTCTATTGCGAGAAGCCGCTGGCCCACTCCATCTATGAGATTCGCGAGTTGATTAAAGCTGCCCGAAAACACAAAGTAGTAACGCAATTAGGCAACCAGGGGCATTCATCAAATTCCATCCGCATGTTTTGTGAGTGGATATGGGACGGGGCGATTGGAAACGTCACTGAGGTGCATGCAGCCTGCGGGGCAAACCACTGCAAGATCGACCAGTTGTCCAAGCGCAGCGAGATACACGACATTCCGCCCGAGATGGATTGGGACCTCTGGCTGGGACCGGCCGGGCATCGAAGGTATAATCCGATGTACCACCCAGGCAGATGGCGAGGCTGGATGCCGTTCGGCTCAGGCACTATCGGCGACTGGATTTGTCACGTCGTTGACCCGGTTTTCTGGGCACTCGATCTCGGAGCCCCGACCACCATCCGGGCCGAGGCGGACGATTATGATCCCGGGAAAAACGCCGATACTTTCCCGTCCGGTTCGATGATTACATTCAATTTCCCGGCCAAAGGCAAGCGCGGCCCCGTCAAGCTATTCTGGTACAGCGGCAAGCGGGAGATCCCGCGTCCGAACGACCTGGAGGCAGGGCGAAAAGTGCAGCGCACCGGGGCTATTATCATCGGAGACAAGGGCAAAATAATGCACGGCTCACACGGTGCCGGCAGCGTACGAATCATCCCGGAAGCAAAGATGAAGGATTACAAGCTGCCCGAAGAGACAATCCCGCGTGTAAGGGGCCACCACCAGGACTGGTTGGGCGCCATCAAGAACGGCGGCAAGCCGGGCTCGAATTTCGACTACGGCGGCCCGCTGACCGAACTGGCAAGGCTGGGAATTATTGCAATGCAGATGCTGGGACATAAACTCGAGTGGGACAGCAAGAACATGCGATTCACCAACTGCGACGAGGCGAACCAGTATATCAATCCGCCGTATCGGCAAGGCTGGACACTATAGCATATTTCCGGCAGAAGGGGCAATTATGAAACGACAAAGTAAGCGTCACACATTTAGTTCATTGCAGGCGGGAACGAGCAAGTCCTCTCGCCGACAGTTTTTGTCAAAGAGTGGAAGGGTGCTCGCCGGTTCGTTACTCACGGGTGTCGCTCTGAACAAAATTCATGCCGCCGAGGACAACACAATTCAGCTGGCATTGGTCGGATGCGGCGGGCGCGGCAGCGGTGCGGCGGGAAACGCACTTTCTTCGACGGCCGGGCCAACCAAGCTCGTCGCGATGGCCGACGTATTCGAGGACAAGCAGACAAGGTCGTACAAAGCCCTGAGCCAACAGTTCGGCGATAAAGTCGATGTGCCGCCGGACCGGAGATTCCTCGGATTTGACGCTTATCGCAAGGCTATCGACTGCCTGCGCCCGGGCGATGTCATGATCCAGGCCACCCACGCGGCTTTTAGGCCGATGCACGTCGAGTACGCCGTCGAGAAGGGCGTGAATGTTTTCATGGAGAAATCGTTCGCGCCGGACCCGGGCGGCACGAAACGAATCATCCGCATTGCCGAGGCAGCGAAGAAAAAAAATCTCAAAATCGGGTGCGGACTCATGTGCCGGCATTCTTCTGCCCGGCAGGCTTTGATACAAAAGATACGTGACGGCGCAATGGGCAGCATTCAACTAATCCGCGCATACCGCATGGACCCCGGCGCGAGGATGGGGCCTTTCCCGGGCGGCCAGAGCGAACTGCTGTGGCAGATCAGGCGGCCCTATTTCTTCCTTTGGGTCTCCTCGGCGTGGTTTATCGAGATGATGATCCACCAGGTGGACGAGTGCTGCTGGATCAAGGACGCCTGGCCGGTCTCGGCCCGGGGCCTGGGCGGACGCGAACCGAACAGCAACGACTGCAGCCAGAATCTGCATAACTACGCCATCGAGTATACTTTCGCCGATGGCACCAAGGCCATGGTTAACAGCCGATCCATGCAGAACTGTCACAATGAATTCGCAACCTTCGTCCACGGCACAAAATGCGCTGCGCAGTTCTCGGGCAATGTTCACACACCAACCGTGCACACCTATAAAGACCAGCGGACGGCTAAGGATAACATTGCCTGGCGGCCGGAGAAGGAAAAAGTCAGTCCCTACCAGGCCGAGTGGGACATGCTGCTAAGCGCAATCCGCCACGACCGACCGCACAACGAAGCCCGGCGGGCCGCGTTTACCAACCTGGCCTCGATCATGGGACGAGCCGCGATACACTCCGGCAAGATAATCACGTGGGATGAAATGCTTGCTTCCGATTTCAAGTTCTGCTCGAACGTGGCTGATTTCACATACGATAGTCCATCGCCGCTGCAGGCCGACGCCCAGAGCCGCTATCCTGTGCCGGTCCCCGGCAAGTGGACAGAAATCTAAGTCTATTAACAGAATCCGGCAACATATACCTTCGAGGCTTGTCCAGGTTCTACTCGGCAAGTACCAGGGAATCCTCGCAAAAATATATAAACAAGCCCCTGCTGAAGGAGGATTAAAAAATAACAGGGGCTTGAAGAAAGACAATAACTCGCTTACTAAATACATTATAACGTTTTCGGAGATTTTGTCAACTGTTTTAACTACGTATTTTTTTATTACTGAAAATATAGCTGTAATATCCATGAGAGTGAGGTTTGCAGCTTCACAGTTGCTCTTTTGATGCAAATCTGGTATTAGAAACAAAAAATTTGGTAAAAATCGAAAAAATATTATTAATCCCTTAAAACGATCACTTGAACTTAAGGAGTTTATTATGTCTTGCAGCGATATGAACAGGAGAGAATTCGTCGGACTGACAACGGCAGGTATCGCCGGAGGAGTTCTCGGCCTCGGTGCTCCAACATCTGCCAACAGCAGCACGGAAGTATGGAACCCGGAAAAACCTCTCATTGCGACCGGGAAAAAATTGTCCGTTCAGCCGGTCCTTATGTACAGAATTCCACAGCGCAGGCATGCAACCTCCTGGAAATCGTGGGGAGGCGTTCAAACCGAGCAGGCCGTAGAGGAGGAGGCAAAAAAAATATCACAGGAACTTGCCTCATTATCCGGCGGTGCTGATTTTCCGTTCGAAATACTTCCCGTCGCCAAAGTCAAAACCGTCAACGAAGCACTACAAGTGCACAAGAAAAATTATGATGTCATCGTAGTCTATCCCGCCACTGGTTCGGGAGATTTGCTCAGGGCGTGTTTTGCAAAAGAAAAAGACAGGGACACGATTATCTTTGCCCGCCATCGCTCCGGCCCGGTTTATTACTGGTATGAAGCACTGAGCGTCAGATACCTTGGCACTGATGACGGCCCACAGCAGAACAACGCCGCAAATCATGGGGAGTTGCACGTTGACGATGTTGTCATTGACGATATGCAGGAACTGCTCTGGCGGCTGCGGGCTTTGTATGGGATTAAGAATTTCATTGGAGCAAGGATCGTTGCTCTCGGCGGCCCATGGGGCAAATACTCGCCGGAGGCACCCGATGTCGCTCGAAATAAATACAAAATCGAAATAATCGATGTCGGCTATGATGTCGCGGCGCCGCGCATCAAAAGTATCTCAAAAGACCGCAATCTCATTTCAAAGGCCGGGCAATGGGCGGACAAGTACCTTTCCCTGCCGAATACGACACTGATGACGGATAAGAAGTTTATAGTAAATACATTTCTGCTGTACTATGCGTTCAAGAACCTGATGATCGAGCACAACGCTTCGGCATTTACAATCAAATCCTGCATGAGCAAGATTCTTCCGATCGCGGAGACGACACCATGCCTGACCCTGAGCCTGCTCAACGATGAAGGATTCCTCGCCTTCTGCGAATCGGATTTTGTCGTGATACCATCGGGGATTCTGCTGCATTACATATCCGGCAAGCCCGTGTTTCTGCACAACTCGACGTTCCCACATGATGCCGTAGTGACCTGCGCGCATTGCAGCGCTCCGAGGCGGATGAATGGTACACGTTACGAGCCGGCACGAATTATGTCGCACTACGAATCCGAATACGGCGCCGCCCCGAAGGTGGAAATCCCAAAGGGCCAGCAAGTGACATTCATCGATCCCGAATACAGTACGGGCCGCTGGCTCGGATTCAAGGGAATTGTCAAAAGCAATCCATATTACGAAATCTGCCGTTCGCAGCAGGATGTCGAAATCCAGGGAGACTGGAGGAAGCTGATTAAGGAGGTTCGGGATTCTCACTGGATGATGGCTTACGGCGATTATCTCAAAGAACTCGGATATGCATCGCGAAAAATCGGCATCAATTGGGTGAATATCTCAGAAACTTAGCAGACATGAAGTGCTTCAATATAAGACGCAAATTTTGTCCTTCCGGCAAAACGCTCAGGTATTTTTTCTTGATAATTATTATTTAATTGCAGGATGCATAAAATGACAGTCATGGAAAAGGCCGGGGTAAAGTGTGTCGATCGGCCGTTGGCTGTATACTATTGAAGAGCCGGGATATGACTAAATTCAAGTCTTTCGATGATGTTCCGGATTTTGCAATAAGCCGGGAGATTGAAGCTCAGGCTTTTCATTTGAAGCTGGCTCAGGAAGAAGCGGAACATAAACTACGATTTGAAATCGAGTACGATTTGATAACGTTCTGAAACAGATCAAAGAGCTTTTAGCCGGTTTGGAATCCTGAACCTACCGAGCAGGCCGCCTATGGAGAATAATGTACTATTGGCCTGCCAACATATCTCGGCAAATTTTCCCCGTTAAAAAGACATGCCTATACGTTATTCTAAAACTGCCGAAAATTGTTGAAATTGAAATGAAATTATGGTAGTATCAATATTTAAACTTGTAGGAGTGGTTCATCGAAGTGTGTATGGTAAATCCCAAATTATATTTATCGTAAGCAACAAGTTTTTTGAGTTGTTGACTAGTCATATATAATTTCTGTAATTCTGAAGGAGGATTGTTATGTTAAATAGATTTATTTATTCGTCGACTGTTATTTTGGTGTTGAGTTGGGTACTAACGAGCTTAGTAGAAGCTGCGGAACCCGTTGGCTGGTGGAAACTCGATGATGGCGCCGGGCTCACAGCAGTAGACAGTGTTGGCGACCATGACGGGTCATTGACCGATCCCTTAACATGGATTGAAGGCATATTCGGTGGCGCTCTGGAATTCCAGGGTGGCAACGGCAGCCCGTTCGTGGATCTTGGTGCATGGCAAACAGACGGACCCGAGGGCCTGTCAGTTTGTTGGTGGGCGAAATGGGCAGGAACAAACGGTTCGTACCAAGGCTTTCTCAGCCAGCGAGAAGGTACTATGTACTGGTGGACGGAACTGAGTCCGTCTGCCGATCAACTACGTTTTAAATCCAACACGAGTCCTCAAAGTAACCTCTATCTCACGGGTGAGCATTTGATCGAGGGCGAATGGGTGCATCTGGTCTTTTCACACGACGCGACCGAAAATATCGGAACGATATATCTTAACGGCGAGGAAAGACTGAGCGGTAATTGGGATTTACCTGCCGGGGATTTCAGCAATCTAAGGACCGGCATCGGGGTAGTCAATACTGCGGATGGACTTGGCACCTTTAATGGAGCACTGGATGAAGTGATGATCTTCCAGTTACCTTTGTCACAGGATGAGGTTTTGGCCGTCATGAAAGGAGAGGGATTCCCAGAGGCACGCTCTCCAACTCCGCCTGATGGGTCTCTTTATACAGACACATGGGTAACTCTGTCCTGGAAAGCGGGAGATTTTACCACATCGCATGATGTGTATATGGGAGATAACTTCGACTATGTGAACAACGCTACTCTGGATTCAGATTTCTTCCGAGGCAACCAGGGATTGGATTCGACATTTTATATTGCCGGCTTTACTGGTTATGCTTATCCGGATGGTCTTGTTAACGGTACAACTTACTATTGGCGAATCGATGAGGTCAACGATGCTGATCCGAACAGTCCGTGGAAAGGCCCCGTTTGGAGCTTCACAGTTCCTCCGAAGACGGCTTATAATCCCGAGCCGGCTGATAGTGCCGAGTTTGTCGATATTAATGTAACACTTAACTGGGCGGCTGGTTTTGGCACAAAATTGCACTATATTGTCTTCGGCGAAGATTTCGATGAGGTAAGCAATGCCACTATAGGCATTCCTAACGGTACAGCGGATTACGATCCCGGACCACTTAAACTGGCCAAGACTTATTTCTGGCGCGTCGATGAGTTCGACGGTGTTGAGACGCATAAAGGCGAAGTCTGGAACTTTACTACCAAAGGCGCGGTCACTGGCCCAAATCCGGCAGATAACACAGCGGATGTAAATCCAGCACAGGTTCTTACCTGGGTTGCCGGAGCGGTTGCCGCCTCGCATGAGGTGTACTTCGGCGCCGATGCGGATGCTGTGGCCAATGCAACGAAAAGCTCACCTGAGTATAAAGGGGCCAGGGCTCTCGGCGAAGAGAGCTACGATCCCGGTATTCTTATGCTGGATACGGCCTACTACTGGCGGATCGATGAAGTCAACGACACCAATCCCGATAGCCCCTGGGCAGGCAACGTCTGGAGCTTTACGACCGGCGACTTCTTTGTTATCGACAACTTTGAGAACTACGATGCAGGTGACAACCAGATATGGTTCTCCTGGCATGATGGGCTTGGCGCCGGTGCGCCGGGCAGTCCCGGTTACATTCCCGGTAACGGGACCGGCTCGGCTGTCGGCGATGAAACAACTGTTTCTTATACCGAGGAGACTATCGTCCACGGCGGCCTTCAATCAATGCCCCTTTTATACGACAACAACAAACAGGGCTTCNNTTCTCGAAGTATTCGGAAGTGGAGCTTACGCTGAGTGCCGTACGCGACTGGACCGAGGAAGGTGTTGCGGAATTATCGATATGGTTCCGTGGCAACCCGGCGTCCGTCGGCAGCTTCGTCGAAGCGCCGGCCAGCACTTACACGATGACGGCGACAGGTGCAGATATCTGGAACGATGCAGATGAGTTCCACTATGCATTCAAGACACTCACAGGCCCCGGCTCTATTGTAGCGAAGGTGCTCAGCGTCGATAATACGGACGCCTGGGCGAAGGCCGGCGTGATGATTCGCGAGACACTCGCCGCCGGCTCGAAATTCGCCGCTGTGTATATCACTCCCGGCAACGGATGCAGATTCCAGGCGAGGACGGACAGCGATGTTGATGCTACTAGCGATACTTCCGTCGCGACAGCCGAGCAGACGGTGATCGTCGCGCCGTACTGGGTAAAACTGGAGCGTGACGTTGCAGGCAACTTCAGGGCCTCTTATTCATCCAATGGTTCTACCTGGCGGCAGATGTCGTGGAATCCGCAGAGCATCTCGATGAGCTCGAACGTCTATGTTGGCCTGGCGGTGACCAGCCATAACAACAGTGCCACGTGCCAAGTTCAGTTCTCCAACGTTACGATTACCGATACGGCCGGTCAGCAGTGGGCGAACCAGGATGTCGGTATCGCCAGCAACGCCGCTGAGCCGCTTTATGTGGCCGTATCGAACAGTGCCGGCACACCCGCTGTGGTGGTTAACGATGATATGAATGCAGCCGTTACAGACACCTGGACCGAATGGGTTATACCGCTGTCGGCTTTTAACGATCAGGGCATCAATCTGACCAACGTTGACAGGATTGCTATCGGACTTGGCACACAGGGCAACATAACGGTTCCCGGCGGTTCCGGCAAGATGTACTTCGACGACATCCGGCTGTATCAGCCGACAGAGGCTGCTGAATAGCAAAATCCGCTGTAGCGGAAATAACAGCAGTATTTGTATGATTTCGGGGCCTATGCCAATAAGTTCGGCATAGGCCCCGTTTTTATTGGTACGGCAAGAAGACAAAGGATTTAGCATAAGTGTGCTTGATTCCGGATGGCCAAAGGTGTATAGTACGGCGTATGGAAACGAAGGTAGAGATAGTTTATAAGCCGGACCGCTCGACGAAACGCCGGCAGCCGATTTTTATCGCGACGGTGCCGGCGGGATTTCCTTCCCCGGCCGCCGATTACGAGGAAGGAAAGCTCGATTTAAACAGGCATCTCATAAAGAACCCGGCGGCCACGTTCTTTGTCAGGGTTACGGGCGATTCGATGCTCAAGGCGGGCATCCACAGCGGAGACCTGCTGGTGGTCGACCGCAGCATCGAGCCGAGAGATAAGAATGTTGTTATAGCCGTCGTCAACGGCGAGCTTACCGTCAAAAGAATCCGCATACGCAGGAATAAAGTGACGCTCGTAGCGGAGAACGATGACTACCGGAGCCGGGAAATCGACGAGCAGATGGAGTTCGAGGTCTGGGGGGTCGTGACTAACGTTATACACGCATTATGAAAGATATATTCGCACTTGT
>DQCG01000434.1:1254-6642 GCA_003533825.1 Phycisphaerales bacterium | reverse complement strand
CGATTTTACTCCGCCCTTTACAGGCCAGCGAGGGTATAAGCAGAAAGGCTGCCAAACATAAGTGCTTGACAGCCATTACAAGCACCGCTTTTGATGACAAATGCTTCTACCCAGTGAGTTCCAGCATATAATGTTGACTCCCAATGCATCGAGCCACAAAAGCATTTGTCATCATAAAAATCACCTCTTAAACATTTGGCTAAAATAGCCACGTGGTCGTTTGCGAGTGAAAATTAGGCCGTTTTGAGGGTATTATATCACTCGCCTACAGCTTCTATTTGTGGTAGTTTCGCTCGCCATTTTTCGGCCTTTTCCGATTTGTTCCAGGATTCGTAGAGCGCGATTGAATAATGTCATGGCTCGAAGTTTACATTTCTTTCTCATGGCAGAATATTGTGACACTCCTCAATCGAAAGAGGGGAGAAACAGGGAATACGTGCAGCACGTGACAGTCTTCCGGACCATGCGAAGGCCAAGAGTCTCAAGAAGTTCACGCAGCCGCAATTGATGGCCTGTCTTGTGATCAAGGAATTTCTCCGACTCGATTACCGTAGCACGCACATATCGCTGATGGAGTGGTCCGATTTACGTCGCATCATCAGGCTGACGAAGGTCCCACACTTCACCACGCTCTGTGCGGCCGCCAGGCGTCTCTTGGGCAAAGCCAAAGCCGATGCAACCTTGGACGCCGTGCTGGATCACTGTCGCCAAGCCAAGATCCTGGCGAAATGTTCCAAGTAGGCCGGTATGGGAAAAATGTCTAATGATGTATGACCATAGAAGTCATTATTGCACATAAGTATATTATAGCCCTTAGGGTAGGAATCACACCCATCATATACAGTAAGTATCATATCAAAATTTCAACCGTTCGCAGTAGTGTTGTGTGAGGTTTATCTGTAATGCATCAGCTTTGATTTTGTCTGTTGCCCCGGACGTTAATTACGGCACAGCATGTTGAACCTATCGAAATATTGTTGAAATTGAGATGAAATTACGTCATTATAGGGATTGAAGCATACAGGAGCAATGCAGTGAATTGTATATGGGACATCCCGGACAATATTATTTATGTTGAAATCAAATTACCAATTAGTGAGCTATCAGTTTAACTTGCAAGGAGAATAGGATGTCATTGAAAGCCAGATTGATTCATTCCCTTTCCACCACACTTTTTATATCCGGTCTGTTTTTGGAATTGATGATTACCAAAACTGTGGCACAAGGGAACATCACGTCCCCGGAAAAATATTTTGGATTTCAGATGGGGGCAGACCGAAAGATGGCCCGTTGGGATAAAATCGTGGATTATTTCAAACTGCTGCAAAAGGAGAGCGATAGAATCAGGATTGTAAACATGGGACCTTCGACCATGGGACATCCCTTTCTGGTGGTTTATATTTCGTCCGCAGAAAATCTGGCAAATATGGATCGGCTCCAAAAAGTTAACCAAATGATCAGTAATCCCCGGGGTTTATCCGAAGTAGAAATCGAGGCTCTCATCCAGAAAGGTAAGGCCATAATTTGCCAGTCTATGAGTCTGCATGCCACGGAGATCGGCGGTACGCAGATGACGCCGGAACTGGCCTTTGATCTGCTTGCCCGGCTAGATGAAGAGACCCTGCGTATTCTGGATAATGTGATGTACATCATGATTCCCTGTTTCAATCCCGACGGTCAGATCATGGTCACGGATTGGTATCGGGAGACGATAGGCACCGGGTATGAGGGGGTGAGTTTACCCTGGCTGTATCACAAATATGCGGGCCATGATAACAATCGCGATGGTGACTTTCTCAATCTGGTCGAGTCGAAATACGCGGCCAAGGTCATGTACGTGGATTGGCCACCCCAAGCCTATATTGACCATCATCAAATGGGCAGTTACGGGGCACGGTTTTACGTGCCACCTTATTGCGAGCCTATACGCCCCTATGCCGATCCGCTGATCTGGCGGGAAATCAGTTGGTATGGCGCCCACATCGCCTATAAGCTGGAAGAGAACGGAAAGCAGGGTATTCTCAATGCCGCACAATTCCCGGGTTGGGGACATTTTGGCTGGCATTGGATTACACTCTTTCATAATATGGCCGGTATGCTTACCGAGTCGGCCAGTGCCAGCTTGGCCTCTCCGTTATATATCCATCCCGATCAGTTGCAGGCCGGTGCCCGAGCATTTCCTGAATATGAGGCCCAGTCCACGTTTCCCAATCCTTGGCCTGGTGGCTGGTGGCGATTGCGGGACATTGTGGAGAACAAGAAAATCTCTGCCTGGGCGATGTTGGATCTGGCGGCCCGAAACAGGGAGACGGTACTGCGTAATGCCTATCTCAAGGCCAAACGACAATCCGAACGGGGCGCGGCGGGATTGTCTAATGCAGTGATTATTCCCGCGACCCAGCACGACCCATTGACCATGACCAAGATGATAAACACCCTCCTTCAGTCGGGCATCGAAATCCAAAAAGCCAAAGATGATTTTATGGTGGGTGGCTATCACTATCCCAAAGATTCCTATTTGATCTTTTTTGCCCAACCCAAGATGGGTCTCATCCGAAATCTTCTTGTGGAAACCCACTATGCCGACAATGCGTGGACCCGGGACAGGGGCGGGGCGCCCATGCGACCCTATGATCTTTCAACCCACACCATGCATGAATTTATGGGCGTGCGTGTGGATCCCATTGACACGAAACCTGATGGCAAATTCGTTCCACTTAAAAGTGCGGAACCCATGGAAGGCTCCATACATTCAGGTAAAAACGGATATGTTCTGGACGGCCGATTAAATGATAGCTTCAAGGCGGTTAATCTTTTACTGGATAGAAAGATTACTGTCCACCGTGTCACACAAGCCACTGGAGATCTCCATGTGGGCGACTTTATAATTAAAATGGCATCTCTGGGGGTCTTGTCGAGAATCGCTAAAGAGACAGGCGTCTCGTTCAATGCGTTGAATACTTATCAAAGCCAAGGGATAAAGAAAGTTAAACGTGGCCGAACTGGCATGTATCAAGGTTACTATGGTGGCAACATGGATGAAGGTTGGACTCGTATGGTGTTGGAGCAATTCGCCTTTCCATATACGTCACTAATGGATGCGGAAATCCTGAAAGGAGAGTTGGAGGAAAACTATGATGTCATAGTGCTACCCAGCAATGATCCATGCATGATTACAGGAAACATCCCCGAAGAGTACCAGCAGAGATTTGGCGCCGATTATCCCAAAAAATATCTCAGCGGCATTAAGAAGGAAGGTGTCGAAAACCTGAAAACATTTGTGAATAATGGAGGTACATTGGTGGCTTTGGCCGATGCCACAAAATTTGCGATTGATGCCTTTGAATTAAAGGTTCAGAATGTAATCGAGAATGTATCCTCCAGAATGGAATTTTTCTGTCCCGGTTCGACCCTTAATGCTCATTTTACCAACAATGATCCCCTAGCTTATGGAATGCCTGAAAAGGGTCTGGTATTGTTTAGATCCAGCCCGACGTTTCGGATTAAGTCGGGAAGAAACAATGACCAATACAAGACCATTGTGCGTTATGTTGATAAAAATGTTCTTCAAAGCGGATGGCTGATTGGCGAAAAACGGATCGCCAAAAAGGCGGGCATGATAGAGGCCAAGGTGGGTAATGGCCGGGTGATTCTCATCGGATTCAGAACCCAACACCGGTGCCAGACCCATGGAACATTTAAGCTGTTGTTCAATACAATGATCCGGTGAGATGGAACCCGGATTTAGCTGATTCGTTTGCAATTTTTAACTATTGCATAAAATTTTTATACATAAGAGTTTATGGGGTTGTGGATTTTCTGCAAATAGGTAGATAAGTGAATTTCGGGTTGTAGCAGAGTTGTAGGCGCCGATGGATGAAATTTGGGCTATATTTGGTGCTATCCCACTTATCTTGCACAAGAAAAATTTATTGCCGACTACGACTTGTCCCAGTACTATAAGTCTTATGGTATCGAACAGCATCTGATGGAATTATCTTTTGGAATCATAGATATTTGTGACTATATCGATATCAGGAAGGATTATTCGTCAAAGAAATCTTATATAGAAAATCGATATGAATACCTCAATTCTGAAACTTGCGCTTTCCTTTTTGATTTGTTCTGTGGTGTCGGCCAGACCACCTTATCCACCCAGTCCAGTTATCGAAAAAATTGTGTGGGCTCCGGCTGATACAGTCGTTCGCAAGGCGGCTGGTAGCGATAACCTACCGGTCACATGGGCCGATGACGATGCGATGTACATCACATGGGGAGATGGTTGGGGCTTTGAGCCAAAAGTGCAAAAGAAGCTAAGCATGGGATTCGCACGAATTATCGGAGAACCGAGCAATTTCAAGGGCATAAACATTCGGTCCGCGGCTGAACAGTACGGCGGCGGTCGTTCCGGACGAAAGGGCTGGGGCCTTATCTCGGTTGAAGGTGTACTGTATCTTTGGATGGGACACGCTGATCGGCATGGTGGACAATCCCAATTGGCCTGGTCTGTCGACCATGCTCGCACATGGACCTTTGCAGACTGGAAGTTCTCGCAGTTCGGCCTGATGGGTTTCGTAAACTTCGGGAAGGATAACGACCAGGCCCGGGATGACTATGTTTATTCATACTCGCACGACGGTCCGTTAGCTGATACTCCGGCAGACGGTTTTATACTCATGCGCGTGCAGAAAAATCGAGTCAACGAGCGAGAGTCCTGGAAATTCTTCGAGCGAATAGACCAGACCGGCCAACCGGTCTGGACAAGCGATTTGAAACACCGGGGAGTGGTTTTCCAGCACACAGATGAATGTCTTCGATCTGCTATGACTTACAACGCGCCATTGCGTCGTTACCTTTGGTGGCAGCAAATCCCCGCTCCGAAGGGCAGCCTCGACCGCGGCGACACCCGGTTCGAAGGTGGCTTCGGTGTTTATGACGCTCCTGAGCCGTGGGGTCCATGGTCAACGGCATTCTACACGGAGAAGTGGGATATCGGTCCCGGAGAGCATGGTGACTTCCCCGCCAAATGGATGAGTGAGGACGGACGTGAATTATACCTTGTTTTTTCCGGCGGCGACAGCTTTAGTGTCCGAAAGGCCACAATCGTGCTTAAGCGGGATGACTAACAGAAATCTTTGTCAAACAGCTTTGGATTAGGAGAATCATAATGAGACGAGTAATATTGTTGATTGTAACTTTTTTGATGCTGCTGCCGGTTTGTAAGGCGGCAGTGGATAAACCTCGAATAGTTGTGATGACAGACATCGGCGGCGACCCGGACGATCGACAGTCGATGGTTCGATTTCTCCTTTACACATGTGACTTTGATGTCGAAGGGCTCTGTACAGGCTTCGGTCACGGACATTACAAGACCACCCGGCCTGAACT
>DQCG01000434.1:0-1152 GCA_003533825.1 Phycisphaerales bacterium | reverse complement strand
TGGATCATTAAGGTTCTGGACAAAGACGATCCAAGACCCGTCTGGTTTTCCATTTGGGGTGGACCGCGCGAGCTGGCCCAGGCGATATGGAAGGTCGGGCAGAATCGTTCCGACGAGCAGTTTGCTGCCTTCAAGCGGAAAATCCGAGTGCACTCAATAGCAGATCAGGATCGCACCGCCGGTTGGGTCAAACAACATCATCCCGATGTGTTCTGGATTTTTTCGCGGGCATTGTTTCGCGGCATCTGGAAGGAGGGTGATCAAGAGATCGTCTCTCCTGCATGGCTTCAAAAGAATGTTCGTACCGGGCACGGCCCACTCGGACCTGTCTACCCTGCAAAGGCTGCTGGCAAGGCCGGTGTCAAAGAGGGTGACACACCTTCTTTCTTTTATGTGCTGCCGGACGGATTAAGCGATCCTGAGCACCCGGAATGGGGTAACTGGGGCGGACGGTTTGTTGCGAGCGGGCGCGGCAACGAATATATCCCTGCCGAGGATTGGATGGGGAATCGTCGAGATATGCTCTACACCATCCATCGCTGGCGACAGGTTTACCAGAACTCTTTCGAAGCACGTATGGATTGGTGCGTTAAATCCTATGAGCAGTGTAATCATGGACCAGTGGCTGTATGTAACGGCGACAAGGGCAAGGAGGTTATCAACATCGATGTCGATCCGGGGCAAGATGTCACGTTAACTGCGAAAGGATCATCGGATCCTGACGGTGATAAGCTTTCGTATAAGTGGTGGATTTATCGGGAAGCAGGCAGCTATTGGGCGGATGCGTCCATTCGTGGAGGCAATTCTGTTCGGGTTGTAGTAACAACGCCGAAGCAGGCATCGGGCAGGACAATTCACGTTATACTTGAAGTAGTAGATGCAGGTGAGCCGGCATTAACGGCATACAGAAGAGTAATATTGAATGTCAGCGGCGATCCGGTCAAAGCACCTATTGAGGTTCGGCCCCTTGCCGAATATCTGAGCACACCTATCAATAAGCTCAGTGGCCCTTCTACCAAAATGGGGAAATGGGAATTCTATCGTGGAATCAATCTCAACGGCTCTGCTATTACAATCGACGGCAACAGATGGCAAGGGGACGATGCCCCTGACTTTATTTGTAACGATCGTGCAATCGACAGTCCTGGTGTC
>DQCG01000401.1:9825-11973 GCA_003533825.1 Phycisphaerales bacterium | reverse complement strand
TTTGAAAAAACAAAGCCAATTCGCGGCGGCGCATCTTTCTGCAAAGCCTTTAATGAAAGGAGATTATGGGAATATTCCCGCGGCCGGAGTCGAAGAAAACAAAGCCAATCAAAGCCAATTTTACGAGCCAGTACTGCCGAATGGAACGGGAAAAGGAAAAAATCGCTCTCAATAGCTGCCGGTTAACCTTATTAAGCGATTGCCGCCTTCTAATATTAGAAACAATTCTTGTATGAAAAACGAGATTAATATGTTTACTACTATGTATGCGTATAATAATATCGATAAATTGGCTAATAAAATGGCCGGATAATTATTATTGGCATAGCGAAGCTGCATTTCATTGAAATAAGTATATTAAGGCACAAAAACAACCGAAATATTGGATTAGGACAAATTGTTGCGGATAATAAGCATATTTAATTTAGGAGATTTGAGATGAAGCGGTATGTTTTAATGAGCGTTTTGCTGGTGAGCATGTTCGCCTGCCCGGCGGTTCTCTCTCAGGAGTTCGAGCCGGAGGATATGGAAATCGAGATGGAAATGCGTGAACGGGCGATGGAGATGGAGCAGAACGAAAGAAAAATGGACATGGAACGAGAGATGCACGAGCTCGAGATGGAGCAGCGCAGGCTCGAGCTGGAACGTGCACACAATGATGATGATGACGATGATGGCGAAGGGGCACTGGGCTTTCTGTTTCTGCTATGTGCGGTTGTCCATATTCTCGTTGCGGTGTGGGTTTATATGGATATACGCCAATTGAACCGCGGCTCCGGAATTTGGATTGTAATCGCCCTTCTGACCGGGCTGCTCGGAGCGTTGGTTTACGCTGTCGTCCGTCTTGGCAACGGCCGCCAAAAAGGGGCCTAAGCAGGAAACTTGTGTAACACAACGGACTGATTATACCATGATCTGATCCCAGCTAAGGCAGACCAGGTCTTAGCTGGGATTGTTCAATCTCACAAAACATCGAATAGCCGTGCTGAAACGGCTATCAGGCATATTCTGCCTTCGTAACAAACATTTCCAAAAAAATGATTATACCGAAGGAAAAATAAGGTATAATGTTTCCGTGTTAGTTCGTAGTATATTGTTCTGAGTTCATAATATAAGTCAGGAGCAGATATGTCAGGTCATTCACACTGGGCTGGTATAAAATATAAGAAAGCGGCTTTGGATGCGAAACGCGGCAAGGCCTGGAGTAAAATCTCTCGAATGATAATCGTAGCGGCCAAACAGGGCGGCGGGGACCCCTCTGCCAACCTGACCTTGCGGTATGCAATCGACAAGGCCAAAGCTGCAAATATGCCCAAGGATACGATCGAGAAAGCAATCAAAAAGGGAACCGGCGACCTGGAAGGGATGAGTTTCGAAGAAGTGCTGTACGAGGGCTATGGGCCGAGCGGCGTGGCGATTATGATCGAGGCACTCACGGACAACCGCAATCGAACCGGGCCGGAAATTAAGAGGCTGTTCGAGAAGCACGGCGGCTCGCTGGGCACAAGCGGATGTGTCAACTGGATGTTCACTAAGAAGGGATTGATCACAGTGAACGCAGCAAATGCCGACGAGGAGCAGATTCTGGAAATCGCGCTAAGTGCCGGTGCGGATGATATGCAGGCAGTGGGAGAGGTTTTCGAGATAACCTGCGAGCCGGGTGCCTATGAAGAATTGAAAAAGACCCTGCAGGACAAGGAGATAACGACCGAGGTCGCCGAGATTTCAATGGTCCCTCAGAGCACGATCGATGTCAACGATGAGCACACGGCCAAAAGAATCATTTCGCTGATGGAAGCCTTCGATGACCACGATGACGTGCAGAACGCATACTCAAACTTCGACATACCGGAAGAAATAATTGCCCGACTTTCGTAATTCTCGCTTTATCCTGCGTCGCTGTGCAACCAAGCAAACAAGCATCGAAAAAAGCCGGGATTAAAGGTCGGGTTTCTCAGAAAGCTCTTTCAGACGTTTAATGGCGAAAAGATATTTTTCATTCCCGAGCCGGCTGACGATGTCATCCCTTTCGGGGTAGATCTGTCTAAACTGGTCACGATATTCATCTTCGATATCGATTGCTTTTTTGTACTGCTCGATTGCGATGTCGGTGCTGCCCAACTGCTCGGCGATTTGGGCCTGTTTGAA
>DQCG01000401.1:9588-9770 GCA_003533825.1 Phycisphaerales bacterium | reverse complement strand
CAGTCTTTTCCTGCTGCTGCGAATTTTCTGCGAGCAGACAATATAAATCTGTGAGCCGCTCGAAGTTCTTGAAAACCGTATTGTTGCGCCCGATTGCATCCTTCAGAGAAGTTTCGGCACGAAGCAGCAAGTCCTTATCTTTATCCGGTTTCAGCTTAAAATGATGCAGGTACAATCGACCG
>DQCG01000401.1:8313-9538 GCA_003533825.1 Phycisphaerales bacterium | reverse complement strand
GGAATTCGTGAGCGTACTCGAATCTTCCGGCCGAAATTGCCCGGTTGGCTTTTTGCATATTAGAGGTGCTTTTAGACACGGGGATAAGAACGTAACTAATACAGGCTACGCTTGTTGCCAGAGCCGCCGCCACTATTAGTATCTTTACAAACGGTTTAGGTTTCAGAACAATCGGAGGCCGGGGATTTCTATGTAAATCAATCGCGACAAGACACGCAATCACAGCCCAAAATGCAGTCAAAACGCCCGGCTCAAAAATGGCAAAGTCAATCATGTTATGTAAAAGAATGCCCAGTACCGCACAAAAGAGGGCCGCGGCGGTATCCGTATTTCGTATCTCGTATTTAATATCTCGTTTTTTGCGCAGAGGGCCGGCAAGAAGTACGAAAGCGACGATAAAAACCGCCACGGGTGCAACATGCATTGTTACTAATACATAGATTATCACATCGAGGTTTTCGGCAAATGTCGCGGGCATAAGCATCGGACGGATAAGCAGCAACGCCGCCGATATGAAAATTAAAACAATCACGGCCAGGGTTCTGAATGTAGGCCGGCGGTGGTTAGTTTCTTTAGAGGGAGCTGCGGAGACAGGAACAACCATTCTCCACAACGGCACGAAAAGCATGGTTAAAAAGCCGATAAGGCCAAGCGGGCCGTACTGAGTCAAAATGCTCAGCGGAAAATTGTGAGGATCGGCGACGGATTCGGACGCTGCTGCCGGCTTGTAACGCGTATAGAAATCTCCGAAGTTGCCCGGGCCGACGCCGGTAAGAGGGTGGTCGGCGTACATTCTTGCGGATGCGCGCCAGTACTGCCACCTAACGAGCATCGAGCCGCCGCCCGGAAGCCGGTCGTGACTCAATCCGTATGAAACAACTACCCAGAATCCCGCGATTCCCAGCAGCAGGCAGACCACCAGGATGGCTCGCCTGTGAGCTTTCAGCCAGTTGCTAAAAAACAGTAAGATGATAAACACCGCTGCGGCAAAGAATAATCCGATTATTGCACCTTTACTGCGTGTCAGGCCAAGGCTGATTATGACAATCGCAGCACAGCAACCGCAGCCGAGAAGGTACTTGATACCGGAGACGTCGGATTTCCGATTTTTGAACTTGTCGATAAACAAGGCAATCGCGGCAAATAACGCCATCAGCGCGAACGAGCCGGCAGAATTTCGCGTCGTAAAGAAACCGCGAACACCTCTGGAATACAGGCGATGCTC
>DQCG01000401.1:3238-8224 GCA_003533825.1 Phycisphaerales bacterium | reverse complement strand
TGGTACTGCTCAATGGTCATCTGATTGCTGACAAAGAATTGCTCGGCACATTGATAGGCCGATACGACACCGAGGGCGGCAATGACGGCAAGCATCAGCTTGATTTTGGACTGCGAATCCAAAATCTGTATCAGTAAAACAGCAGTCAGCAGCGGGGCAAGAAACACAGCGATATCAGTTATTGCCAGCCGCTTGTCCGCCGCCGCCACGCCGGCAACAAGGGCGCCTAAGCAGAATATGCCCAGGCCGATTTCCATGCCGGTACGCCTGTAGATAAAGTTCCGGCTGCAGAAGCTCCATATAAGCCACACGACAAAGGCCATTACCAGGACGGTCGATACGGACAAGCTGTAAAGACTGTCACCGAGATTCGTGGTCATAGTTGTCGATTGCGTGGCCGGACCCTCGGTAAACGTCGCGCGAAGTGCAATCACAGTTAGGCACAGAGCAAACAGAACATACTCAAGCAACACCAGGGCTTTGCTCCTGGACGGATTCGGATTAACCGGCTTCTTTGTCATTTTTGACGGTGGTTTCAAAGACAGCGATAATTGATAATACCAGAATTGTCTGGACAAAAATCAGAACAGCGCCGGCCAAATTGACCTGGCTTAAAAAAGTCGCCCCGAGACCGGTACAGAGCGTCGCCAGGTACAACGTCAGGATCGTCTGGGCATCGGTCAGGCCGTGCCTTTTTAACCGGTGAGAAAAATGCTGAGTGTCACCGACGAACGGGCTTTTGCCCTGGCTGATACGCAGCAGAGTAACGCTGATGAAATCATAAAGCGGCACAGCCAGTGCAACCAGCGGCATAAAAACCGGATACAATTGGTTGCTTTGTGCCTGGTGATAATAGGTCGTGCGCAGACTCAGAAGTGCGACGAAAAAACCTACGACAAGCGAGCCGGCGTCACCCATAAATATCCCGGCGGGCGGGAAATTAAAGACCAAAAATCCCAGCAGTGTCCCGATAAAGACAAGTGCCAGGCCGCCAACGAGAATCTGACCGCTGAAAGCGGCGGCGGTAAAAAGAATGGAGCTGGTGATGACCGCGATACCGGCGGAGGCGCCGTCCATATTATCCAGAAAGTTAAAGGCATTCATTATCAGGACAATCCAAAAGGCCGACAGGATAGAAGCAAAAACCCGGCTCTCGATAAAAAGCTCTACCCTGATTTCCGCAAAAGCCGCGGCGACAAACGCAACCGCGAACTGAACACCGAGTTTGAAGAACGGGCCCAGATGCCTTTTGTCATCCCACAGGCCGAGTACGAACAGAACAACAATGCTCAGCAATATCACCAGCAGCTCATCGATTCTGGCTAAAAAATCAGCGGGATCGATTGTGGTACGTTTGGAAAGCCACTCGAAATGGCCCGGAACGACGAGATATTTAACAACCACAATAGCAGAAAGAATGACCGCCACAAGTGTAGCAACGATAGCTATACCGCCGCCAAGCGGAATAACATTTTGATGGTATCTGTCCGAAGCCGGGCGAGACACAAAACCTGTACGAACGGCCCCTTTTTTGACAACGGCTGTCAAAACAGCCGACAGAACAAACGAACCTGTTAACAAAGCTATTGCCAATAAAGCCAAACTGAAAACTCTCTACGGATATAAAGTTAAATTATCCCCTGGACGAGCCGGGGGCCAGACTATGCTTTTCCGGCACGAGACGATTTTAACTGCTCCAGCAGCCGGGCTCTGACTTTTTCAAAGAAATCGAAGTAACATTGCTGTTTGTAGTCCGGGTACGTATGGTCCAAAGGTTTCCAACGACCCTTGTCAAAAATCAGCGTCACTTCGGCGTACATTTTCCTGCCGATATATATACGATGCGAATAGTTTTTTGTTGTGGCTAAAACCAGTTTGGAAGGCTCAATAAATCCGGGATCCAGGTTGACCGGCCTCGGCAGAGGGATACTCAGGGATTTGGCCAGCTTTTGCTCCAGCTTGTTCGTCCGGAGCTTGATTTTGGGCAGTCTGGCGGGATGAATGAGCCGTTCGAAACACACAAACTGCCTCAAAATCCGCGGCCCCGTCTGATCCCTGTAATAATCGGTCTTATCGAACGGCCAGACATCGCTCGTGAAATCAACGTTACCAAACTTATCGCTTAGCATATCGACCGCACTGTGCAGACACTTATAGTCAGCGGCCAAAACACCTATGACAAGCTTTACAGGATTAGGCTCTTTGAGCTTCCACATCGTCAAACATCGCAGATTCGCACTGCATACGCAAGAGACGCAATCTGATCCTTGTTCTTCGGGACAAATTCGTGCGCTACATATCCCTTGTACCCGGTCTCCACAATCGCGCGCATAATCGCCGGATAGTACAGCTCCTGCGTCTCGTCGATTTCGGCCCGGCCGGGATTACCGCCGGTGTGATAGTGCCCGATGTAATCTTTGTACGTGCGAATCGTGCGGATGATGTCGCCTTCCATAATCTGGGCGTGATAGATGTCATAGAGAATCTTCACGCTCTCGGAGCCGACTCGCTTGCAGACCTCGACACCCCAGGCCATATTATCGAACATATAGTCCTTGTGATTGACCTTGCTGTTGAGATATTCGAGACAGATGGTAACGCCTTTCTTTTCTGCATATCCGGCGATCTTCTTCAAAGCGATGACCGAGTTTTCAACACCGACATCGTCGGGCATTCCTTTGCGATTTCCGGGAAAGGAAATCACGTTCGGATATTCATACTCAGCGGCGGCATCTATTGCCGTGCGAATTTTCGCCAGGCATTCCTCATGGTTCTCTTTTCTGTTAATCCCCTTCGTCAGACCATGTGTGCTAATCATAGAGCAGGCAAGGCCGTGTTCCTTGAGCGTAGGAAAGTCATTTGGTCTAAGCAGGTCGATGGCCTTTAGGCCCATTTTCTTGCCGACCGCACACAGTTCATCGAGCGGGAATTTGCCGTAGCACCACTTGCTGACAGACTGGTTAATACGGCCATTTTTAACGACTCGTTCGACGTCGTCCGCGGTGACGGCCCGCCCGGCGCGAGCTAATGTGCCGGCAACAGTCCCGGCAGCGATAAGAGAGCTGCTGCTAATAAAGCTTCGCCGTGTAAGTTTATTGTGGTTCATCATTATCTCCTTTTCTATATCAGACGTTCAACTGTTCTTTGAGTTCATTAACAAGTTCTATGACTTTTGCTGTCGCTTCCTCGATCCTTACCTTACTGCTTTCGGACTCGGCCCGCAGCTTTAGCTCGACATTACCCTCGGCCAGGGACCTCTGACCGACGGTGATTCTGATGGGGATGCCGATCAGGTCGGCATCTTTAAATTTTACTCCGCCGCGCATGGCCCTGTCGTCCAGCAATACATCAATACCTTCGCCAAGCAACTGCTCATAGATGTCGCCGGAGACGCGGGCAACCTCCCGGTCATCCTGATTTACAGAAGTAATAATAACCTCGCAGGGAGCGATGCTGATGGGCCAGATAATGCCGTTTGTGTCATTGCCAAGCTCGATAGCCGAAGCAAAGATTCGATTTATACCGATCCCGTAGCAGCCCATAATGCACGGTTTTTCATGCCCTTCTTCATCGAGAAACTTCGCTCCGAGTTTTTTGCTGTACTTCGTTCCAAGCTTAAAGACCTGCCCGACCTCGATACCTTTCTTGAAGAGCAGCTTTTTGCCTTTATGCGTATCACCCTCGCCCGCGAAGCGAATGTCGGCGACGGTAATATTATCACCTTCAAGAGCAAAATCTCTGCCGGGCACTACATTTTTAACATGATAATCGCTCTTATTGGCCCCGGCGATACCTGCCGCCATTGCGGCAACAGCGTGGTCGATAACCATATTCGAGACCTTACCGGCGATACCCATCGGCCCGGCAAAGCCGACTTTGGCGCCGGTTACCTGCTCTATCGTTAACTCGGCCGCCAGGTCGATATGCTCTCCGCCGATGATTTGTGCTAACTTCTCGGGATTTAATTCATGGTCACCACGTACAATTGCGGTGATTGTTCGTTCCCCTGCACTGTAAATCAGCGTCTTAATCATATCGTTCGGCCGGGATCCGAGAAAGCCGCAGACGGCCTCAATGGTGCCGACATTGGGGGTGTGAACTTCTTCCGGCGGCGGAATTTCTGCATCAGCTTCTTCTTTTGGCAGCGCATCCACTTCAGCCCTTTCGAGGTTTGCCGCATAGGAGCCGTCTTCGGTGTATACGATTGTATCCTCGCCGGATTCGCAGGGCACGGTGAACTGATGCGAGCCGGAACCCCCCATCTCGCCCGATTCGGCCTCGACTATAACATATTCGAGACCACAGCGCTTGAAAATCCTGCAATAAGCATCGTACATTGCCTGGTACGATTTATCGAGGCTTTCGGGATCGACATCGAAACTGTAGGCATCCTTCATTATAAATTCACGTGATCGAATCGCACCGAAGCGCGGCCGGAACTCATCGCGGAATTTCGGAGTTATCTGATAAAGATTAACCGGCAACTGCTTATACGATTTTATCTCGCCGGCCATCAGCGTCGTAAAGACTTCCTCGGCGGTCGGGCCGAGTACGTTCATTCTTCCATGACGATCTTCGAGGCGGAACATTGTCGGGCCGTAATCAACACTGCGGCCGGTCCTGGCCCATAGCTCAAGCGGCTGCATGGACGGCACGATAATCTCCTGGGCGCCGGCTTTGTTCATTTCCTCACGGACGATTGCGATAATTTTCAGCAGGCTGCGCCAGCCGAGCGGCAGGTAGGTATATGTTCCGCTGGCAACTTTACGGCACAATCCCGCTCGAATCATCAACTGGTGGCTGGCTACTTCCGCATCGGCAGGTATTTCCTTAACCGTAGGTATAAACATCCGGCTGTATCTCATATTTCGTCCCTTATGGCAAGTGAATCTTCGGTCGTCTTTTTATCTATTCCAAACTCGGTACGTTTGGAACGATTTATAGTCCAAATGATAAAGCTTTGCAAGGATATTCCACCCCCGGCGA
>DQCG01000401.1:1091-3163 GCA_003533825.1 Phycisphaerales bacterium | reverse complement strand
GGGCGATTAGCTCAGTTGGTAGAGCAGCTGACTCTTAATCAGCAGGTCGAAGGTTCGAGCCCTTCATCGCTCATTAAGGCCATGCATTGCAAGGCTTTTTTTTATCGCATTTCGCAGATTTATTTATTGGATGCGACACTTATAATCCTGCTGTGATGCCCAAATATTTGCCAACCAACATTGGTTTTTGAGTGCCTTTCTCCTCATGGCAAACGCTCAGGCATCATTGGATAATCCTCCCACATAGCTGCCGCATTTAGGGCATTCTATGAATTTATCTATCGTACCTTCAGGGGCGTGTATTATCTCATTGCAAATTGAACATACGAGAGTGACTGTCCCGGAATCTTCACTTGATCCCGTCAGATGAGAGGGGATGACGATAACCATCTTACATTTAGGGCATTTTGCCTCTTTCCCGGCGTAAATCTGAGCGACGCGAACCTTCTGGCCGCAATTCCTGCAGTGGAATTTTATCTTGAGCGACTTATCAGGGACAACTCTAACGCTTTTGCACTTGGGGCATTTGATTTGCCTGCCCGAGAGCTCGTCGCGGACATTGATTCCTTCACCGCATAATTTGCAGTAAAACCTAATCATAGCTGTAAAGCCTCCGATTAAACGTAGGGCCGGGAATAGTAGCCATCTCTACCGACGAATATAACATATCTAAGCTGAAATTGCTATATTTTTGCTTGTCAAGAAACGCCGAAGGTAGAAATATACAATCATCCCATCCAGCTAATCCATCCTCAAGATCTTTGATATCATCAGCAATTTGCTTTATTCCGGCCCTTTCCATGGACATTATACTATCTATTTTAGCCACAAAAGGCAACGTTATTACTTTCCCTGCTTCCACAGCAAGTGACGGCTGTCAAGGAAATACTTAGTCACTACGTATTGACATAGCCATGCCCAAAGTGGTAGAATACAGGTGGATCTTTGAAGGAAGGCTTTAGAGATAACCATGCCAGGCGTGCACTTATTACACGCCCCTTTGAGGAGGAAGAAATGAGAAAATCAATTTTTGCCGGGGATAGCAGGAGTAAGGAGCGGACCATCAGGAGGGTGCAAAATCTTTTTCATGGGATGAAAAATCCCTTGTTATGGAGTCTTACCGCTCTGGCATTCGGGTTTACCTCAGTAAGAAACTTACAAGCCGATCCGATCTTCAACAATTCTGGACCGGTTGACGCATTTGTCAACGGGCACTCATGGACGCTGTCCTACGACCACACTATCCATCATGTAGGCAAGGACTACACCTTTCCATTTGCAGTAAGCGATGACTATCTGCCCGGGAGCATTTCGTCGGCAGCGGGCTTTGGCTACAACGAGCTTGACGTATGGCTACTAAACGAAGCCGGCAATACACCGGGGTCTGTTTTTGCAAGTTTTCACTTCACCGGTACAATGAGCGGTCCCTGGTCTGTCATAGCAGGTACCTCCGTGCTTCAACCATTGCTCAACTCCGGGGAGCAATATCGGCTGGCTGCATCCGCCTCCGATCCACCGGGCACACAAGCAAATTGGTGCTGTAGTCCTATTGTAGATGTGGAATTGATCACCGGTTTGGTCGGTATGGGATCATGGTATACTTTCACTAACACATGGGGGCGTTTTCCATATCCGGCACCATAATCCCTGCTTCCGGCCAGGACACGGTTCTAATGACTGATCTTCATGCCCGGATGGAATTTACGGTATGGGCAAGGACTCGAAAGACCTGCCACTACTAAACTCGCAACTCGACCAAACTTGGATTACTATAACACTAACTATATCGTTCTGCGTCTACGCAGCCAACCGACAATACCCGAACCGATACCTACGAGTATAAGGGCTCCGGGAGCAGGAATAGTTTGAACCGGACCAGTATCCGTATCGTCATAGCTCCAGCCACCATTGGCAGAGTCAATGCTCCAGTCACCGTTGCAAGAGTCAATGCTCCAGTCGTTATCGCCAGAGTCAAAGTCCAGGCCACCATCGCCAGAGTCAATGGTCCAGCCGTCATTACCAGGATCAAAACTCCAGTCATCATCGACGGGATTAAAGTCCAGGCCGCCGCC
>DQCG01000401.1:0-953 GCA_003533825.1 Phycisphaerales bacterium | reverse complement strand
AAGTTCAGGCCGCCGTCGCTGGAGTCAAAACCTAAGCCACTGTCTTCAGAGTCTTTGCTTGAACCATCTTTGCCGGAGTCATTGCCTGAGCCGCTATCGCTTGAATAATAGCGGGAGCCGTGATCATCCCGATCCCAGCCAAAGACATCATCTAATAGCCAGTACCACCAGTCTACAAGAAAGAAGTTTGAATCATCCGAATCGTCTTTGACCGTGAAAGTATCGGATGATGCGGGTTTAGGCGACTCTGTGTGTGTTAAGGTAGGACTCGCCGTTACTGTCGAACTTAGCCCAATACATATTGCGGCTACGGCATAGGCCAACAAAAGCTTTTTCATCTTCTTTACCCCCCCAAGTAATTATAAATATGGTATCATATCAGCCCCTAAAAGTCAAGATTTATTAGCAGTTGTTCTTCAAATGATTGATATAATTTCCAACATATCCCGTTGCGGGTTCAAAACGAAATAGTTTTGGGACCTACATGTTCTACTCTTTTCTATGCAACCACCCCGAACAAGGGTATTATCTTCAAAGAAACATCTCAAGCTCTTCTCGCTCATAGCCGATAGACTCTCATAATAGGGTTCAGAGAATCCTATTGCGGAAAAGACCAAGCCAAACCAATTTTTAATGGTTGAATGAAAGGGATGATAATGTCTCAGGTAAAAGACGTTATGACAAAAGAGGTCATTTGCGTACGTAAAGACACTCCCATATTCGAAGCCATACATATCATGGTAGGCAATAGTATCACCGGCGTTCCAGTCGTCGAAGATGATATGACCCTCATCGGAATGCTTTCCGAGCAGGATGTCCTGCGCCTGTTCCATACGCATCAGCAGGAAAGAGACCGGACCGCAGGTGATTTTATGACACAACCGGCCGTCTATTTCGAAGAAAATGACCGCCTGTTGGACATTTGTTACCGTCTGAGAGACCATTCGATCCGC
>DQCG01000120.1 GCA_003533825.1 Phycisphaerales bacterium | reverse complement strand
CGACTACCGGGACGGTCAGCCCACAGTGGGCGAACCAGGATATTGGCATTGCCAGCAACGATACCGAGCCGTTATATGTGGCCGTATCGAACAGTACCGGAGCATCCGCGGTTGTGGTACACGACGATCCGGCCGCAGCGAACGTCGACACATGGACCGAGTGGGTCATCCCGCTACAGACATTTGCCGATCAGGGCATAATCCTGACCAATGTGGACAAGATTGCGATTGGCCTTGGGACCAAAGGCAACATGACAATCCCCGGAGGTTCAGGCAAGATGTTCTTTGACGATATCAGGCTGTATAGGCCGCGAGAGTCTGCGGAAGAGTAAACACAGTTTTTTCTTGACGAAAGGGCCGTTAATCTGGTATAAGTAACTTTATGGAACCGTGGATTTTTGCTGCGTGATGAATGGCAAAAACTGGGCTTTCGAAGGAAGGAGGCGATATCAAATCGCTGCTGTATTTGGCAAACATAAAGGATAAATAAGCATCACAAGGATTTTTTATAGGCTTTTTAATGTTGACTCTCTTTTTGAATGAGGATTACTATGTGTAAAGAATTGATTTGTTTAATCTCTTTGGCGTTGGCGATTAGTGGTGTGACACAGGCTGCTTTTGATACCGTAGGTGTGTACGACCCGGACGATGAGCCCCACCACAATCAAGTGGACCAAAGCGGTACGTACGACAGCCATACAGGCAATACCGGTCCGGATAATGTCATCGACCTGGCAGCTTTTCAAGCTCTGATCGGCCCTGCCTTCGACGCAGATGGCGGCGGTGTGGTGGATGCCGAAAGTGCGAACGGTGGTCTGGATGGTCAAGACATAATCGCAAACTTCGGGATCAGCAGAACGAAATCTTTAACCATCTCCAGCACCGGCGGTACATTACACCGTGGTTCAGGCGGAAACAGCGGCAATCGCTTGCCAACGTCGGGAGATGGGCGCTTTGCGAAAAGTAACAACGGGGACTTCGTGTTTGATATCGGCGCTGTTACCGGTGGCGTATCCGGCGAGGTGGTCACGCATTTCGCCGGGACGTTGGTTTATCGAGACAATCGTGACATGAATCCCCAGGTGACCGCCACCTTCAGCGGTGGCGGCACCGTAACAGCGGTCGCGGATATGCTTATGGATGCTCCCAATAATTCCAAGGATACATTTCTCGGCTTTGTCGCGCCTCCGGGCGAGGGCATTGTTAATGTAACTTTCGATATTGCTAACTACACCAATATGGATGACATCGCTTTTATCACCTCTGCTTTTGTTGTGGTCTCAGAAAAAGCCACTAATCCAAAGCCTGCTGATGGGGCAACAGATGTACCAATAGATGCGGTTCTTAGCTGGAAGCCGGGAGAGTACGTGGCAGCATTATCACCAAAACATAAGGTTTTCTTTAGCGAGAACTTCGACGACGTCAACGATGGTATTGGTGGTATCACTCAGGATCCTAATCTCTACCCTGTCGGCGCACTCTTAGATTTTGGTAAAACTTACTACTGGCGGATTGACGAGGCTGATAGCACCTCCGGCTGGGAACAAGGCCGTGTCTGGCAATTTACGGTCGAGCCTTTTGCCTATTCGATCGAGAATATCACTGTCACGGCTTCCAGTAGCGAGCAAGGCAAAGGGGCTGAAAATACCATAAACGGCTCGGGACTTGATACCGGCGGTTTATTGCACGACAATGAAAGCGTAGGAAATATGTGGTTGAGCGCTCGGGACGCAAATCAACCGACCTGGATCGAATTCAAGTTCGACAAAGTTCACAAACTTCATGAGTTGTGGGTATGGAACTCAAACGATAGTCTGGAACAAGCGGTCGGTTTGGGATTCAAAGATGTTTTGATTGAGTATTCGACCGACGGCGTCGATTTTACAGCTCTGGGCACGACGCACGAGTTTGCCTGGGCGCCCGGTACGGCAGACTATGCGCATGATACCACTATTGACATGGGTGACGTAGCGGCAAAGTATGTCAGGCTTACAGCCAACAGCAACTGGGGAGGCATCCTGGAACAATACGGTCTGAGCGAGGTTCGCTTCTTCTCCATACCCGTCAGTGCAAGAGAGCCGTCCCCGTTCGCCGGGGCGACAAACGTGGCCTTGGATCCGGTGCTCGGCTGGACGGCGGGAAGAGAGGCGGCCGGGCACGATGTGTACTTCAGCGACGACTTGCAGGCCGTGATAGATGGTACCGCGCCGGTTACGGCCGTGACCGAGGGCAGCTATAGCCCGTTGTCACTCGATGTGGGTACAACTTATTACTGGCGCATCGACGAGGTAAACGACGTCGAAACTCCAGCACTGTGGCAGGGTGAGATCTGGGACTTTACAACGGTCGATTCTCTTATTGTGGACGATTTCGAGAACTACGACTCGGCAGACAACCAGATATGGTACGCCTGGAAAGATGGGCTCGGCTACGGAACTCCCGATGTTCCGCCTTACTATGCCGGCAACGGCACCGGGGCGGCGGTAGGTGATGAAACAACCGAATCGTTTACCGAGGAAACAATCGTCCACGGCGGCAACCAATCGATGCCTCTGGCCTATAACAACAACAAGCAGGGCTACTTAAATTATTCCGAGGCAACCATGACGTTGAATTCCCAGTGGGACTGGACCGTAAGAGGCGTCGGAGGATTGTCGCTGTGGTTCAGAGGTTTTCCCACTTCGGTAGGCAGCTTCGCTGAGGGGCCTGTCGGCACTTATACGATGACCGCCGCCGGCGCGGATATCTGGAACGAGGCGGATGAATTCCACTATGCCTTCAAGCAGCTTACCGGCGTCGGCTCTATTATCACTAAGGTCGAAAGCGTGGATAACACCGACCCATGGGCCAAGGCCGGCGTGATGATTCGCGAGACGCTCGATCCGGGCTCGAAATTCGCAGCAGTGTACATTACCTCCACAAATCCCGACGGCACGCCCACGCAGGGCTGCAGGTTCCAGGGCCGGACGGATACCGACGGCAGTGCCACCAGCGATACCTCGGTAGCAACGGATGAGCAAAAAGCTGTAACTGCTCCATACTGGGTCAAGCTGGAACGCGATTTCGCCGGCAATTTAAGAGGTTACTATTCCAGCGACGGTTCGACCTGGAGTCCGCTGGTCTGGAGACCGAGCATCTCAATGAACTCGAATGTTTATGTAGGTCTTGCATTAACGAGCCATAATGCTGCCTTGACATGCGAGGCCAAATTCTCCGGCGTCCAGACAACCGGCACGGTGACGGGGCAGTGGCAATCGCAGGATATCGGCATATCCAGCAACAGTGCCGAGTCGATGTATATAGCCATCGGCAACAGCGCCGGCGCCTCTGCGATCGTTTACAACGACGATCCGGCCCCAACGCAGACAGACACTTGGACGGAGTGGGTCATCAACCTGAATCAGCTTTCAGATCAGGGTGTAAACCTTGCCGATGTGGACAATATCTCGATAGGCTTAGGCGACAGGGACAATCCACAGCCCGGCGGTTCAGGGAAAATATACATTGACGATATCAGATTGTATGGGCCAAGAACTGTTGCCGAGGAGTAAATGCCGCTTTGGCCGATTTGATTTTAAGAATATTTCAGAAATTCAATTTTAGGAGGTAGTGTAATGAAGAAATCGTTAATTTATGCAATAGCAGGATTTGTTATGGCAGTGTGTCTGCCGATTTGGCCTGCGTCGGCGGACAATCAAATCATCAATGTACCGGATGCGGCCTTTGATGACCACGTTCTGAATAGTGTGGGTGGTTATGTATATATTGGCGATAGTGGTTATACCGGGGCGTGGAAAAATGATTATGGCCCCGGCGACGGTGCCTGGATTGATTACAATTATTACGCGGGCGATGGCGATTTGCCGGCCCGGAGCGGCAAATTCAAGGCGTACCCGTCCGACGCCACGACCTTTGACTATATATACCAGATTCTGGACGAGACATATATTGAAGGCGCAACGTACACATTAAGCGTCTGGGTGGGAAATGCGTGGCCAGGGGAGTACGTCGACGGCTGGGGGCTTTACTTTACCGGAGA
>DQCG01000119.1:8919-14901 GCA_003533825.1 Phycisphaerales bacterium | reverse complement strand
AACGATTCTTTTTCCGCCGATCCGGGTCTCAATTTCAACCAAAGGCTCATCAACATTCCCTACAATCTCGCCGATGATATTTGCATCTTTACCCAGCTTATTATTTTTGCAGATATTCAAACAGTCATCGGCGGATTCCGGCGAGACAACCGCGACGAATTTGCCTTCATTTGCGATTGTAAGCACATCGAAGCCGAGCATGTCGGCCGCTGCCTGCACCGCGGGCCTGACCGGTATATCAGTTTCGCGAATTTCGACGCTCAATCCCGTACTTCTTGAGATTTCGTTGAGTGTCGCCGCCAGACCGCCTCGGGTCGGGTCCCGCATGAACTTTATTCCGCTCGTATTCTCCAGCAGTTCGCGGGTCAGCCCGGCCAAAGACGCACAGTCGCTTTTCAACTGCGATTGAAATTTCATCTCTTCCCGCTGAGAAATAATGGTCATGCCATGGTCGCCGATTGTGCCGTTGATGATTATTTTGTCCCCGACGGCAATCTTTCCGAAATCCAGATCCACGCCGGCCGGTCTGATCCCGATTCCAGCCGTGTTGATGAAAATCCTGTCCGCGGCGCCGGTTTCAACGGTTTTGGTATCGCCGGTAACGATATCAATCCCGATCTCGCGGGCAGTCTGGCCTATACTCACCAGAATTTTGTCCAGCAACTCGAATTCAAAACCATCCTCGATTATCAAAGATAACGCCAAAGCGACTGGTTTTGAACCGGCGACGGCCAGGTCATTAACCGTTCCGCAAACAGCGAGTTTCCCGATATCTCCGCCGTTAAAGAACAACGGTTTGACAACATAGCTGTCCGTTGTAAAACACAACGAGCCTGAAGCCACGTTCAATCTTGCTGAATCGCCCAGTTCGGCCAGAGTGTCATTTTTGAGACTTGGCAGAATATGTTGACGGATCAATTCGTCCGTCAGTTGTCCGCCTCCGCCGTGTGCGAGTAAGATTCGGTCGTTCTTTTTTTTAGTACTCATCCCTCTTGTCTTTTTTCCCGGCCATATTTAAACCACGCCGCACAGGCCCCTTCGGAGCTTACCATACAAGGCCCCACCGGGTCTTGCGGCCTGCAGTCCCGGCCGAACAATCCGCATTCCGTTGGCTCTATCAATCCGCACAAAACTTCGCCGCAGCGACAGCCTTTTATTTCTTCGCTCGGTTCTTCGCTTATGCCAAATCGCTCGAAGGCGTCGAAACGGCCGAACTTGCCTTTTAATTTAAGCGTGCTTTTTTCTATTTTACCCAGTCCCCGCCAGTAACCGTCTGCCGGCTCGAAGCAGTCATTGACTATCTGCTGTGCAGCAATATTACCTTTTTCCGTCACTACCGCCGAATATATCGATTTCAGCTCGGCTTTGCCTGCCGAAAGCTGCCGGCAGATTTCGCAGAGTCCTTCGATAATCTGTACCGGCTCAAAACCCGCCACCACACAAGGCCGGCCGAAGTCTTGCACAATCCCGGTAAAGGCTCCGTAACCGATTATCGCGCTGACATGTCCCGGGCAGAGAAAAGCGTTGATATTGTGATTTTTCTCCGAGAGCAGTACTCGCATCGCAGGGACCACCAGTTTGTGCCCGCTGAGAATACAGAAATTATCGATTGCCCCGGCGGCGGCCTCTTTTACGACGACAGCGGTGGCCGGTGCCGTCGTTTCAAAACCTACGGCCACAAAAACAACTGTCTTGCCGGGATTATCCTTGGCCAATTGCAGCGCATCTTCGCTGCTCAGGACGATTCTGATATTGGCTTTTGACCGTTTTGTTTCAAGCGAGCCGTCTTTGCCGGGAACGCGAATCATATCGCCGTATGTAGCGATTATGCAGTCATCGCGGTCGGCCAACCGCAGAACGGCGTCGATATAGCCCTGGTCGGTTACGCAAACCGGACAGCCCGGCCCGGACAAAAGTTTGAGATTATCCGGTAGAATCGACCTTATGCCGCTGCGGAAAATAGAGACCGTGTGAGTGCCGCAAACCTCCATGATATTGATTTGCCGTCCTAAAGTCTTACAGGCGGAGTTAATAACATCCTGCGCTTTGTTAATTCTATCGAGCATAATTCTCGTATTTCGTATCTTTCATCATGCCTTCTTATCCTGAAAGCCGGTTCTGCGTATCCATGAACTCGTTTATTTCCGAAATAAGCTGCCAGGTCTTTTTCCCCTCTTCTTCGTCGACGAGTGAAATCGCAAAGCCGGCGTGGACCAAGACCAAATCGCCCAGTTTGGCCTCCGGCAGCAGCGTAGTCTTGGCCTTGAAGCGATTGCCCATCGCATCGACAACCGCCTTATCTCCATCTAATTCTATTATCCTTGCCGGTATCGCCAAACACACAATTCTTATCTCTTGTATCGTATTTTTCGACCCTATATTACCTTTTAGGTTTGTATTTTATTGTTAGATACGTTTTGGGTCAATCTTTGGTTTGTACAGAGATTAGAATTCATTCGCTGATGACTTTAATTTGAGAAAGTGGATTCCGAGTCAAAAAGCTTGACAGGGCGATAAACAAATCTATTATAAGCATAAACGTATGAGATTCAACCGATGTGACCGGAATATGTGAGATTTATCGATGGACATAAAGCAACAAATCCAGGAAAAACGCGATGAGATATGCGCTATTGCCGCTAAGCACGGTGCGTATAATATTCGTATATTTGGATCGGTGGTACGAGGTGAGGCTGGTCCGGACAGTGATATTGATTTTTTAATTGATGCCGGACCGACGACAAGCTCCTGGTTTCCCGCCGGTCTTATCATTGACCTTCAAAAAATTCTGGGGCGGCGTGTTGAGATTGTTACAGAGAAGGCACTCAGTCCTTTTATTCGAGACTACGTGCTTCGCGAGGCAATACCGTTATGAAAGACGATGTTGTTTATCTTAGTCATATAATGGAGTGTATTCGTCGTATCGAGGAAAACATCGCCGAAGGACGAGAACGATTTCTGGAATCTCACACTCTTCAGGACGCTGTATTGCGGAATCTTCAGACAATGGCTGAATCGACTCAGCGGTTATCCGATGAATCGAAAGCGACAAAGCCCCAGGTCGAGTGGTATCGCATATCGGCATTTCGTAATGTTCTCGTTCACGATTATCTCGGCATAGACGCTGAAAGAGTCTGGGAAATTACACAATGTGATGTACCCCCACTCAAAACGGCCGTATTAGAAATGTTAGGGGAAAGCGATAAAACACCTGATTAGATAAATCTGCGCTTCACTTTGTTAAGGATTAGTCCAACGAACGGAGTATTTAATGATCTTTACGATATAGCGGAACAATGTTTGGCACCAATTGTTCAAGACCCAACTCACAGAGGAAGGTCCTGGGATAGATGTTACAGCTTCTTTCAATGCTATAATGGATTGAATGAAAAGGAGCAACAAGCAAAAAGAGAACTGGCTTGCCTTCATCTCGGTTTCTATTTGGCGAGTTGGGGCATGTTTAGAGGTTCAGGTACTTTAATACAGAAAGATTATACCATTTATGGGCGAATAGTAAACCTAATACTTCAACATGAATATGAAACATTATGGAAGCCAGAATTCTTCCGAAATCTACTTACGAGCGATAATCGAATACAGCATGACAGTCAAGAAATAAGCTTGATTTTCAAGTTGGAAAAACAAATCAGGAATTACATCAATAGCCTCACAATCATCAAAAACCACCTTGAAGATGTAGAGAATGCTCATGCCACTGACACAATAATATCAAAGATTCTAATGGGAACAATAGGTTGCACACCTGCTTACGATACGTATTTCCGGGAGGGCCTCTCCGCCTGTGAAATATATCGTTGTGGTTCCTTAACCGCCACTTCTTTCGCAAAACTGTTGAATATTTGCAGGGAGAAGGAAATTTGGTCCAAGTTGCAGGAACAACCTGTTGAGTATTATGATAAGTATTATGGAGTCGTCTATCCTGTTATGCGTATGGTTGACCTTTACTTTTGGACTAAAGGATTCAATGCGAAACCCAATGATTAGAAAGAGGCTGCCCTCCAGACAATAATACAACTTCTGACTTGGATTCCATGGCCAGAATCATAATTCACGAGATGCGAGATACTTTGCGATTGCCGCCTGGCCGAGAGAGATGCCGCCGTCGTTGGATGGTACTTTTCGATTTATTAATACGGAGAAATCGTTTTGTTTCAACAGATTCGCCAGACGGTTTATCAAATAGCGGTTACAAAATACTCCGCCGCTCAATGCGACGGTGTTGAGCTTCGTCGATTCTCTTGCTGCAATAGCCATCTCAAGCAGGGCGGCGGCAATTGTATTGTGGAACTTCGCTGAGATTGCCGCGGGAAGCCGGTCATTTTGGATATCATTTATTATCTGCCTTGTCATCTTATCCAAATCGAGCTGCAATGGTTTGCCGGTTTTATTTATCAGTTCAAAGCCATAACTTTCTTCAATGCCATTCTCAATGATTGCTTCCAAAGCCATCGGCAACTGCGCGTCGAAATTATTGTAATTCCCCAGGCCGAGCATGGCCGCGACGGTGTCAAAAACCCGGCCGAGACTGGAGGTCTCTACACAATTAACACCTTTCTCAAGCTGCTCCGAAATGATTTTTATATTTCCAATCTTGTAATTCCCGCGCAAGCGGGAATCTATTGCCTTTATTTCTGGATTCCTGCCTTCGCAGGAATGACAAGTGGTTCCTATTCGCTCAAGTAGGCTGATAAATTTGTCCAAATCAAAATCATCGCCGTATGCTTTTCTCAGCAATGACAAAGCAGGTCTAATGGCTTCCTTGCTTGCCTTGTCCCCACCTGCCAGAGAGTAGTAAGACAGATGCCCGAATCGCTCAAACTTCTCCAACGATGCAATCAGGCACTCGCAGCCCCAGATCGCGCCGTCGGTTCCGTAGCCGGTGCCGTCTGCTGCAAGCCCGATGACGGGTTCTTCGAGACCATGCTCAACCAGAACAGATGCGATATGTGCCCAGTGGTGCTGAACCTGGATAATTTTAACATCCGGCGTTGAAAGGGCGTATCGCGTGGACAGATAGCCGGGATGGAGGTCGCAGACGACAATTTTCGGCTCGACTTCGAACAGTCCCCGCAGATGCTCGATCGAATCGATATAGTGATGATAAACTTCCGCATCTTCGAGATCACCTATATGCTCGCTGCATATAAGCTGATTTTGCCTGGCGAAACAAAAAGTATTCTTCAAATCCGCCCCGGCCGCGAATATGTCCCGCCGACAGCTATTCTTCATTAGAATCGGGGTCGGAACATACCCCCTGGCCCTTCTCAAAAAAGCGGGCTGCTCATCAACAAAATGCAGAATCGAGTCATCGACCTGCCGGTAAATCTCCCTGTTGTGGATCAAGAAGGCATCCGCAACGTGGCCGAGCCTTTCGAGCGCCAGCTCGTTTTTGCAGATCAGCGGCTCATCGGAAATATTGCCGCTGGTCATCACCAGAACCTTTATATTCTGAGCAAACAGCAGATAGCGCAGCGGTGCGTAACACAGCATAAAACCGTAAGTGTCGACGCCTTCGGCAACCAATGGAGCTATCGGGCTGTCCGGCTTTTTAGGCAGCAGGACAATCGGGCTTTGAGGACTGCCCAAGAGCCTTTCAGCAACTCCGCTGACGATTGCATATTCTTTTACCCGTTCGATCGAAGTAGCCATAATAGCGAAAGGTTTATGATCTCGCCTTTTTCGCCGGCGCAATCGCTGCACGGCCTGGCTATTAAGCGCATCAACCGCTAAATGAAAACCACCGATCCCTTTTATCGCCACAATTTTTCCGGCTAAAAGCAGCCTCGCCGCCTCGGCAATTACTTTCTCGGTCTGCGAGGTGATTGTTTTGCCGGTATTGTCTGTAAGCCGGATTTTCGGGCCGCACGCGGCGCAGGCGACAGGCTGAGCATGGAAACGCCGGTCACTTACATCCGTATATTGAGCGGCGCAATTATCGCACATCTCAAAAACCGACATCGT
>DQCG01000119.1:0-8815 GCA_003533825.1 Phycisphaerales bacterium | reverse complement strand
GCGGTCACCTGCGACAGCGACACCCCCTTCGAATCGCTCGTTTCGATCACAAAATCGTCCTTAGCCTCCACGAGCGGGATATCAACCGCTCTGCAGGATTTTATCTCGGCCAGTGGCGGTTTCTCCGCGTTAGACTGCAAACGGATAAGGAATTCCACGATCTTTTCTTCCTCCCCCTGAAGTTCGATTGTTACGCCATTTGTATCATTAAAGACCACACCGGATAAGCCCAGTGATCGCGCAATCCTATACACGGCCGGGCGAAAGCCCACTCCCTGAACCTGCCCCGTTATCGATATTTTCTGTCTCTTATCCAAATTCTGACGTCTTCATAATTTCAATATGATGTGTTTATTGTACGAATTCATGGCTAATGGAGTTCTATCATACCGTCCGTCTAATTGCAACCGGTGAAATTGTGCAGAGCAGGAACAGCGTTGTCCGTTATGTTAATGTTTTGAGAGCCCCAGTGTGACCGCCTGCGGCGGCTTTTTGGAGCCAGAATTTGGCCATTCGTTTGTTCTTTGGCACACCATGACCATCTTGGTAGCTTAGACCGAGAAAATATTGGGCTTCATGGTTGGACTGTTTAGCAGCAATACGTAACCAGTAAATGGTTTTTTTATAGTTTTTTCGAGTGCCCTGGCCATTGTGATAGCAAACACCAAGATACATTTGCGCTTCGGTATCAGCTTTATTGGAGGCCTTTTTAAACCATGAAAAAGCCTTTTGATAATCCTGTTTAACTTCAAGGCCGTGCCAATATAGATAGCCAAGATATGACTGTGAAAAAGTATCGCCTTGGTTAGCTGCTTTTTCTAATAATTCAATCGCCTTTTTTATATGGCGTTTAACACCGTTTCCGAAAAGATAAGCTCCCGCAAGGGCACTTTGACCATCCGGGCAGTTTTGCTCTGCTGAAAGGCTGGCCCAATAGGCGGCTTTTTTATAATCCTTTCTTACTCCTTTTCCTTTTAAGAGGCACATTGCCAACCAACCCTGTGCCTTGGAATTTCCAGCTTGTGCCGCCTTTTGGAACCAGCGAACGGCTAATCGGCTATTTTCTTTGACTCCGAATCCCGTAAAGTATGCCCTGCCAAGTTCGAATTGGGCCTTTGTGTGATCCTGCAAAGCAGCCTTTTTGAACCAGTAAAATGCCGCGATCGCATTACGCCTGATCCCGATACCTCGACTATAGTGATCGGCAAGCAGATATTGGGCGCTGGCGTAACCACCTTCAGCAGCTTTTTTAAACCATTGATTTGCCTTACGGCGATTCTGAGGAACTTCATATCCAAAGATATAAAACATCCCGATATTGTATTGAGCATAAGAATTTCCAGAGCGGGATGCTTTCTTAAACCATTTTAAGGCTAATTGACGGTTTATCTTGGTTCCCTTACCCCATGAATAAGCATAACCAAGACATGTTTGAGCTATATCATGTCCTTGTGAGGCGGCAGCTTCATACCATTTGATCGCTTTTTCATAATTGTGCTTGAGACCGTCGCCGTCATAGTATTTTTTGGCAAGGAGATATTGCGACTCGGAATCGCCCGACTGTGCACGTTCCTGCAATTTAGCAAGTTTAGATTTGCTTTCGGTTGTCAACTTTCATTCTGATGAAAAATTCAGTGTTTCTTTTATTCCAATGATTCATATTGAGCCTATAGTTCATTGCCAAAAACTTAAATCTTACGGAGGTTTTGGGTATTAAACCAGAAATGTCATCATAAAACAAGTATTGGCAAGCTTGAAAATTTGTTTGCACAAACAACGAATCTGTGTTAATATTATACTGGTTAGCGTTTTCTATACGCTGATATACGGGGCCATAGCTCAGTTGGGAGAGCGCTTGCATGGCATGCAAGAGGTCGTGGGTTCGAATCCCATTGGCTCCATTCTCCACTTATGTATCCAAATCTTCATTCGATAAAGGATTGTATTTGCATTAACCTGAGTCCCCGCATGTGCTATGATCTCTTCTGAGAACATATTAAAGGATGATCGGCCCATATGTATTTTGTTCGGTCACATTCCTTGGTTGCAAAGGTGGCAAGCCGGACTATAATGTCCGGGGTGGTAGAGTTCATCTGATATTTTCGATTTGAAAATCGACAATCGGAATTCGGCTGTCGGCAAATTTTTCGTGTCTCGTGGGGCGAGATACGAGTTGTACAATACGAGATACGAATATGCATCATATCCAATTGACCAGGATCCAGAAGCTAATCGGTCGAAGGATGTTGAAATCCAAGCAGAGCAAGGCCTGCTTTTACCTTGAAGCCAAAGCGGATGTGACCGGGCTGATGGCCATTCGGCCCAGGCTCAGGAAATCGCTCGGCGTCAGGATAACCACGAACGCCTTCTACATTCACATTTTGGGCCTTGCGGCACAAAAATATCCTCTTGTAGTCGGCCGGCTCCAAGGCGACGGGATAACAATCGCCGACCGTATTAACGTTGGTTTTGCGGTCAATGCTCCGCAGGGTCTTGTTGTGCCGGTGGTGAAAGATGCCGCGGATAAAACGTTGCCTGAGATCGCTCATGAGGAAAAGCTGCTTACAGATAAAGCACGGGATAATCAACTGACGCTTGAAGAGATCGAAGGCGAGACAATCGCGCTGAGTAACCTCGGGGCATACGGCATCGATTCTTTTCTGGGAATCATCCCGCCGCCGGCAAGTACGATTCTGTCCGTTGGTAACGTCATTCACACGGTCGTTTGCAGGGATGGCGAAATAGCGGCGCGAAAAATCGTCAGTTTGTCTGTTGCCGCCGACCGCAGAGTGCTCAGCGAGATTTACGCCGCAGAGTTCCTGAACTACATTAAAGACCGGTTGCAAAATCCGCAGCAGGTGATAACTTGACAAATTGCCGGCTGCCTGAATCCCGGTTCATGGTTTGCAGTTCCGGCTATGGAGCCGGTTCAGGATTAGCGGGCGGATCGGTTTGCTCCGGGCGATACAGGCGAATATCATCGAAGTACATTGTGCCGGCTCCGCTGTTCTGCTGCAGATTGTCTTTGTCGCCGAAACCGATAGCGATTTTATCGACGTCGGTCAGGTCCACGCCCTTGTCCGCGAATGCCTGCAGCGGGATAACCCACTCCATCCAGGTATTTATCTGTACCGCGTTCGGATCACCATGATAAACTACCGCCGGATCGCCGGTGCTGTTGGACAAAGCCACGTACATCGGTGCGGCTTTATTGCTCAGCATGCCGATGTCCCGGTCGGTCCACTGCTCGCCGACAGTGGTATCGGGGAAGCTGACATCAGAGAATACCGCTTCACAGGTTAGATTAATATCGTGGCTCGTCACTGCCATGCCCGCGTAAACCGGCATTGTCATTGCAACTTGTACGAGGCTGAAACGCTCCCATGACGAGCCGTCCGCCGAGTAATACGCCCGGATGAGCCCGCCTGTCGTACGCTCCAGTCTAACCCACTGCGGCGCGGTAACGCCTTCGGCGAATTGCCTATCCGTGACGCCGCCCACGGCATTACGATACTGGAAGCGAACGCCGTTTTCAGGGGTAATGAACACTCCGACATATCTGGCATCCGGATCCAGCGTATCGCGAATCATCACGCCGGCCTTGGCGAATTCCTGTGTGTTCTGGAGGTTATCGACCTTTGCTATTATTTTGGCCGAGCCGTTGACTTGCTTGAAGGCGAAATGGAACTCGTCGAAGCCGCCCCAGATATCGGTGCCGGTCGATACTATTGTATAAGTGCCGGCCGGGTCCTCCACGAAGCCGCCGACATAAGGTGGATTGCCTCTGAACCAAAGTGACAGGTTTTCGATATCGTCGGCGGTCCAGTCACGGTCTGAATCCAGCGTCCTCCATGCTTCCGAAAATTTCGCGTCGTTGTTGTAGAAATACGGCATGGACTGTCTGCCGGCGTGGATAATCTCGATCTCGACGAAATGCTCGCCGGCATCGATATCCGGCGCATCGTATCCGATCAAAGCGCCGTTATCATCTGTGCCGTATCCGTCCAGCCACGTACTGAAAATATCGTCAGGTTGATAGTCGGTGTAACCTTCGAAATCATCCAGGACAATGAAATTGACCGTTGTGAAACTCCAGACGTTGCCTCTGTTGATTTCGGATTCGGGCGGAGTATTGACTTCATCGACCCGCCAGTAATAGGTCTTGTCGAATTCGAGAAGATCGGGGAGATTAAAGGCATTTTCAGCCAGATTTTCCCCCACCAGAACACCTTTTGGATCATCTATACCGGCCTGGTTGACATCATCGAAATTTGCTCCGAAGTACACATTATGCGTATCTGCCCTGTCTCCCACCATCCAGCTAAGAGCAGTGTCACGGGGCACTTCTGCTACCTGGTCGGCAGGTTCAGGCAGGGCCGCCTTGAGATTGAGGATTTCACCACCTGCCATAATAATCTGAATCTGATCTGACGTCAAAGCCCCGCCATAGATTTGTACTTCATCGAGCAGGCCGTTGAAAACGCGCCCGCCATCCGCCATCTGGCCTATATATATGTTGATAAGCGGATAGCTTATGTTTGTCCAGCCATAGGGAATTTCATGCAGCAATTTCCCGTCAAAATACAATTTTGCGTTACCGTCTTCGTTACCCCACGTAGCGGTAATGTNNGTGCCATAGGCCGTCATCCAGTAAAACCGGAGTGACAGGTACGGTTCCCGGAGCGTCGCCTTTGTTGGGGTCGGAATGAAGATGGACGTTATTTGGATCTCCGCGAAGATAGAATCCGAACTCGCCTCCTATCCAGATGTCTGCTACGGGGACTTCGACGTGTATGTGCATTTCGTTTTCCGGACCGAAACCGCCGCCGGTGGTATTGTCGCCGCCCCACCATATAGTATTGATGCCGCCGGCCACCTCCGTCATATTCACCCAGAACGCCACAGTTCCCGTATCCGAGCGCAATCCCATTGTACTTGCCGGCAGGGTAATGCAATTGGCGTCAGTCGTGCTGAATTGCAGCGCCCTGTCAATCCAGCCTTCCACCCAGTTCGGTTCGGCGCCGATTATGCCGTCGTTGCCTTTGCCGCTTGAGTCGACGGCGATATCGCCTGAAGTCTCATCGAGCTTATAGTGCACCAATATCTGGGCCGTGGCGTTACCTGCCACACTCAGTACTACAAAAAGATAGGCTAAACAAAACAATTTCTTACACATATAACGCCTCCTTAGAAAAGTTGAATGATCGACCATGCTTTAGCTGCATATAAAACAAATGACAACATTTGTCACCTTCACGATATGTGTTGTTGTCTGTTCGTGACAATGTTTTACGACTTGACTCCACCTCCTTCCTTCAGAAGCTCTATGAGAATTGCTAATTGAAGAAAAAATCATCAACATACTGTTATAATTTCGGCTGCAAGGCTGAGAACTCACAAATACCGATATTTTATTTATACCAGATTATATGCTTGGGCGTCAAGGAAAATCTCCTGTCGGGATTGTCTTTTGGGCTTCAGAAAAGCCCTTATACAGACTCTTGATCGGGAACAATCGGTCAATCACTATGGAGATACCTGTTCGTAAAGCCCACATCTTATACACGTAAGTACATCTGACTGTGCACTTTTTTTACCCTCAATGAAGATGTGGAGACCTTTCCCTTTACCATATTTGTCGCCGTTACGGTCCCACAGAATTGTTAGCAAACGCTCATGATAGAGCACATTGTCGAGACAGAACCAGTCCCATGCATCATCAGGTAATAGAGGATTAACCACGACAGTATCGTCCTGCCGAGGTATGAGTCCTGCAAATCCCGTAATAACCAGATCACAGAAGGTAGAATGGTTGTAGTAACGGCTCCGGTCCGAATCCGGCCTTAGCCATGTGCCGTCTATCTCATCCAGATATTCCCCGATATATGGCTTACCTTTATATGTATGAGACCGGGCGTATGTAACAAGGGTGTCGAAGTAGTCTGCCTTGCGTATATACTGTTGCTCATAATTACGCAGAACGTTTGCCAATCCCACCAGAGTCTGGCTGGTGGCATAAGGCCAAACAGCGCCGTCCCACTCGCACGTCCCGACACCGTGACTTCTAAATTCGGGATGCCTGCGCTCGGCGGTCATAATTCCCATTGGGGCTTTGAATCCTTTAGGGTCAAGGAATTGTAGCCATGCCTGTTCATGCCCGGGCTCAGGCAGATTAAAATACCAGGGGATGAATCCAATCTCCTCGCGGACACCCGCCAGTTCGCCGTTCGGATGCCGTACTTTAAAGAACTTCGCTTCTTCGTCCCAAAGCAGTTTCTGCATCAGGGATTTGAGTATTTCCGCCTTTTGAGCATATTGGGTGGCAATATTGTTCCTGCCTGCGAGTTCCGCCACTTTTGATATCGCCACGGCGTTGGCATACATGTAGCTGTTCAAAGTAGGCCTTGCGTTTTTGACGTCGCGTGAACCGCTGATCGATTCTTCCATGCCGTCGCGCACATCGTATTGCCAGAACAGGCCGTTCTCAAGACCGTGTTCTTTCTCCCATGCTTCATAATCTCGTAGAAAACCATCCAGCAAACCGGCGATAAACTTCTTGTCCAGGTTCACCAAAAACCTGCGGTAAAGCGCCCATGTCCCCCAGTTGCTGTACCGATGAAAATGCGGCTGTAAACCACCATCGTGACCGGCATACCAAAACCGGGCGTACTCGTCAATGTATCGCTTGTCGCGCAGCCATGTGCCTTCATAAATATGATGCCCCAGCGCGCAGCTTATAGTATTGTATTTGCCGCTGTGGCCTACTTTATCCAGAAACTCTGTGAAAACGAAACCGCCCGGCGTCGTCTTCAAATGCTTGCGAAACGTCCACCATCGAAAATAGTAAATCTGCTCGAAGCTCTTATCGGGGCATTCAAAGAACGGAATGTTTTCTCTCATCCACGCCCAGGACATGTCGTTCGGAATGTAATTTACAATATTTTCTGGCTCCATCGTGTTAAAAAATTCAACATAATGCTTAAACGCCTCTGCGTTAAGAACAAACATAGCATCTTGTCGCTTTTGAACACCTGTGGCAGGAATGGTCTGAGCAAAAATCACCCCGAACACGCTCAAGCTGTGCAGTAAAACTGCCGCTATAACGGTCTTCTTCATCGTTTCATTTCCTTCCCGGTGCGTTTGTATCAGGCATTAGCGCAGCAGATTCTTGTTGTTCTCGGCCTTGCGATAGTCGATAAACTGTGTGGGATCAGTGCCGTTGAGCCATTCTTCGACATTCGTATAACCGTCACTATCAATGTCTTTCACACAATCAGAAGAATCCTTCCATTTCAGGCCGAATTTTTTCTCCCACCTGTCCGGCATTCCATCATGGTCGCTGTCAACAGGTGCTGATGCTGACTTGTACTGCGGCCAGCCTCCGACATCGGAAGGAATATCTATAATACCGTTTTTGTATGTCGGCTTACCCGTACGAACTATCTTAATGATGCGCTTGTCAACCAGATCACGCGTAGGCAGTGTAGCGCCGGCGCGGGCCAGCACAAGTTCATAGGCTTCTTCAGCACTCTGTTGAGTAATTGGAGACGCTGGGGCGGCGCTTTTACCACGCACTTTGGTTATGAGGGCGTCGATTTCCGCTTGCGTCTCCACATCGTCGAACTGCACACCGCCGTCCCAATTGTCGGCGGTGACTTTCGGATTGCCGGTAACGAAATTCTCCGCCACATACCATTTGCCGTCGCGCTGGGCTTCGCTGTGCATGTCAAGATGTTGCGGTCGGCAAATTCGATAGCTGCTGGCGCCTTTATTCACGGCGGGGCCCGGCTTGTAATAATTGGCAACGATGTTGACCATGGAACTGGCGTCACCTCCGTCAACCGTACGATGCCGCCAGTTGAACAGGACGTTGTTGCGAAAATCAAAGTGATCCCCCCAGCCGATACTTGGATTTCTGCCGGTATTGCATGCAAACAGATTGTGATGGAACGAGCAGTTTCTGCCGCCCCAGGTCGCACCGAAGGCGTGATTGTTCAAGTCGAGAGCCTCGCTGGATATACACCATTGAATCGTAATATTCTCAGTCGGCATTTTCTTGTCTGAGCCGCCCGGCATTTTCTTCATATACCGGTAGAGAGAGAGATTTTCATCCAGCCCCCAACTGGCTGAACAATGATCCACGATGATATTACCGACCGGGTAGCCGCCCAGCGCATCGTTACGATCCTTTATGTTGCCGCGGCGGAAACGCAGATAACGCAGTACAACATCGTGCGTGTTGATTTCCGTTGTTTGCCCGCGTATACAAATGCCGTCGCCCGGGGCAGTCTGGCCAGCGACGGTTATATACGGATTGGAGATTGTAAGAAGCTTTTCCAGCGTAATGATACCGGATACGCGGAAAATTACGATACGAATTCCTTCTGCTTCGATAGCTTCCCGGAGGCTGCCGGGTCCGACATCGTTGAGATTAGTCACCTCGAAAATCCTGCCGCCGCGGCCTCCCGACGTAAAAGCTCCAGCACCTTCGGCGCCAGGGAATGCCGGAATCCCCGCTTTTTCCAGGGCATCCGCATTACCTCTGACAATAAGTGGCAGCACAAGGCTGAACATGGTGACCGGAAGCAAGAGACGAAAGCATCCTGGTAAGCACATTGTATCGTCGCAATTTAAATTGAAACATGATTTAGGTGCGTTGTCTTTTTCTTTATTTTGCGTGCTCATGGATAGTCTTGCCATTTAGGGCTCTCCTTAATAAGGTGAAAACTCAAGTAGTCTCGACCATCCTGGATTTTACTCGAACATGTTGAAATCACAAGGTTCTATGTTAAATTATCTTTGGCTTCATTAAAAA
>DQCG01000335.1:10739-13721 GCA_003533825.1 Phycisphaerales bacterium | reverse complement strand
GGGTATCCGCTCGCTGCCGTGGCTGATTCTTGCAGACAGCAAGCACATTGCCCGGGCGGAGGGTTTCGGTATTGGTGAACTGGAAGAAAAAGTCAGGGAGAATTAACATGTGGGACAATAAAAGATTGGTTGGAATTGCCGTGGTTGCAGTGTTGGCCGGCTTTATGGATGCAACAGTCGGCGCCGGTAATGCACGGGCCCCATCCGTATTTGAAGGCCGGCTCGAGTTTCACAAACCTTTGCCCGTGGGGATTACGGCCGGCACGGCGGAATATCCGGAGCTGGTGCGGATAGAGTCGGTCTGTTTCAATAAGAGATACGGCAACGCATGGGGAGCGACGGCTCGCGTTGGCTGGTTGCCGGTTAAAGACTCGAAATGGCGGCTTACGATTGAATTGCTCGACCAAGACGGCCTCGTATTGAAACATTCCAGAGACGAACCGACGGTAATCACCGGTAAGGCCGGCCCGCCGGGGCAATCCGATATGCAATATACCGACGTGGACTTGGATTCACTGCTCGATCAGGGACGCAGACACGCGGCCCGGTTCCGGGTTCGACTGGAGCCTTCGGAAGTTCATGTTACTGATGGAGATATCAATACACTTGATGTTGCACTCGTCGACCAAAAAAGCCGGGAGCCTATTGGTAATACGGCGGTGGTGGTCAGCAGCTCTTACCTTAAGGATACGTTTCGACGAAACAAGGCTTTATACGTCACAGATTCTCAGGGACGCTGCCGTATAACGCTCGTTCGAGACGGACTCCTTACGATCGGTATCAGTGCCCAGAAACAAGATTATTGTACTATTGTGAAATCCTGGTCCAACTACGGCTCCTCGGCTCTCGGCAGAGCACCGATAGTCAATCTGCCGCAAAGTCACATACTTGAGATGGTTCGCGCTTCTGCCCTGGGTGGAATCGTTCAGGATACGGAAGGCAATCCCATTGAAGGTGCGGAGGCCCGCCTCGAAGCCCGTTTGACAGAGCCGAGTGGAACGATGAATGTTAATTGTTCTGTCCGGACGGATGCGAAAGGCCGCTGGCGTGTTGAAGGTATTCCCGGCGAGGCCGAGCGCATCACCCTTCGATTGAAACACGCCGAATATGGCGGCAATAATGGGGATAGCCGACGGATTCCAGGCGAGGCGCGGGCGAACGCCCGTGCTTTCAAGCACGCCGAGACTTTGGATAAAGGACTAACGATAACGGGAAAAGTGCTCGACGACAACGGACAACCCGTAGCCGAAGCGACCGCTTTGCTGTCAATACGATCCTACAGTCCCATATATGCGATGACAGACGCATCCGGTGCTTTTCGATTGACTTGTTCGAGTGATCGGTCCGCCTATCGAGAAACGCCGTCCATCATTGTAGAAGCGCCCGGTTATGCACCTGTCAAGCAGAACATAGACCTTCAGCCGAAGTCTGAACCGTTAGAGTTCCGCCTAAAACGCGGCCGGAATATCGCCTGCCGTGTTGTGAATGTGGAAGGACAACCTGTTGCGGGGGCGTGGACCGTGGTCCAGCCGCTGGAGGGAAACCGGAACTATTCGGCCTGGCTGAAGGATACCGATGATTTGGGCCGTTTTCTAATACCGAACGTGCCGGAAAATGATGTGAAGCTTACCGTCGGAAAAGAGGGCTATTTTACAATACGAAACCATGTTGTGGCGGCTTCTGAAGGTGGAATTGTCGTTACGATGAAACGCGCGCTGCACGTGCACGGTGCGGTCACGGACGCCGAGACCGACGAATCCATACCCAATTTCGAAATAGCCGCCGCATACGTGACAGGCGGCAGGATGCGTACCAGCCGTCCTGCGGCCTTTGCCGAAGGCACATACGAGGTTAGCTTTGACGAGGCGAGCTCCGAGACAAGACAGCTCCGGGTCACCGCCGTGGGATATGAGCCGGTTATTTCGGACCAGATCAATATCGACGAAGGTGAGCGTAAAATGGACTTCAAACTTACAAGAAGCATATCGTTTAACGATGCCACGGCCGGGCGTCCGCGAGAGCAGGTTAGTCCGACCGGCCCAAGGAGAATAACCGGGATTGTTCGCGATGAGCAGGGAAAACCCGTACCGGATGCTATTGTAATAACCTGTCCTCGTAGGGGTGCGGAAACTGTGACCGACGCCAAAGGAGTATTTACGCTCAGATTGATGCGAACCGGATCGATGGGATCAATGTTGAGGGAACAAACAACATATCTTCTCGTCAGGCAAAAGGAGCGGAATCTTGCCGTAGCTATGGTGCTTGATCTATCGGCGAATACCGTCAATGTCAAGCTGACCGGGGGCGCTATCCTCTCCGGCAAGGTCGTGGACGTCGAAGGTAAAGGTATTCCGAGCGCGGAGCTATCTCTGACGTTCTGGATGCCGAGTATCGGCTACAGGAACAATGAGGTTACGGAAATCGATGAATCGGGCAATTATGAAATCCGGGCGGTTCCTCCGGGACACCGGTATTCCGTGAACGCCAGCGCCGATGGATACGGCGGCAGGTATGTTCAGGTTGACACAGGCGATGCGGAGAATAAACGGATGCAAGTCGAGCCGCTGGTTTTGTCTGTTGCGAGTATGTCGGCTTCCGGCGTCGTTGTTGATGACTTAGACCAGCCCATTTCCGGCATAAGGATCTATGCCTATGGGAACGGTCAGCCATCGCGGGAGACGTTTACGGATTCCGAGGGTCGGTTCACGATTGAGAACGTTTGTCCCGGCCCGCTTAACATCCAGGCAAACAGCCAGGAGAGAGCTCCTCGACGTTTACATGGCCGTGCCCAGGCTGAAGGAGGCGCTGCGAATATAAAAATTGTGGTTTATGAACTGGACGAGCGCGGCAGGCGTGTGCCCACTCAGCCGCCCTCGCTGATGGGCAAGCCCTTACCCGATCTGGAAGAACTGGGAATTGACGCTCTGCCCGGCGGAAGAATCCTCGTCTGCTTCTGGGATATGCAGCAGCGGCCGTCACGGA
>DQCG01000335.1:0-10708 GCA_003533825.1 Phycisphaerales bacterium | reverse complement strand
TAACCGTAATCGCCGTGCAGGCATCGAAATTGGAGCAGGAAGTCCTGAACCAATGGATCAAAAAATACGATATTCCCTTTTCGTCCGGAATGGTCCGGGGTGACGAAAAGAAAACCCGTTTCAATTGGGGCGTAAAATCGCTGCCCTGGCTGATTCTTACGGATAAAAAACACGTTGTCACCGCCGAGGGATTTTCTATAAATGAGCTGGACGATCAAATACAATAATAAGGAAAGACATCGTGAAAATGAAGTCCTATCAAATAATTCTTACATTTGCTTTATTAAGTTTTTATGGACCTGCCGTTGCCAATGAAAGCCAGAGATTGAATATCACCGGCCGGATTGTAGATTCCATGGCCAGGCCGGTCGAAAGGGCGGAAGTTGCAGTCTATGAGCAGTTTGATGACTACTCAACTGGCCAGTACTATGCGAAGCTGCTGGACAAAATAAAGAAAACAGATTCAAACGGAAACTTTGTTCTCAATGCAGATATTAATTTATGGTATCGAGTGTTTATTGTCGCCCGGAAAGAAGGATTTGCCTTAGGCTGGGATGTTATGGCATCAAGTTTCGGAGAAATGTCTGAAAACAAATATATAATCCTGGAAAAGCCCTGTTCTCTGGCGGGAATTGTCGTAGATGAAAAAGGCAAACCGGCAGCCGGGGCTAAAATACGCGCTTTACCAAAAACCGATTATTCAGAACAGCTCGAACAAAGGCCTATCCTTGCACTGGAGCAGTGGCTTACTACCCAAACAGATGACAAGGGACACTTTCAATTTGATAATTTTGCCGCTGATGTCAGCTCGGATTTCTGGGTGGAAGCTCCGGATTGGTCTTCGGTCTATAAATATACAACCCACTGGTTAAAAGCCTATGGATTTAAGACTGGAATGACCGACATTCGTCTTGTCCTGCCGGAAGAGATACCGGTTCAGGGACGAATTATCGATGCAGAAACCGGTCAACCTGTTTCAGGTGCTCACGTTGTAATAAAGCCGGATGATATTCGGAAACACAAAAATCCTTATTGTCCTCACCGGACCGCATCAGAATCCGATGGAGAATTTTATTTCAAGGGTATTCCTCCAGGCAAAAACTCTATCAAAGTCTCTGTCGCTGATGAAACAACGGGATTAGTTGATAAAAGGATTAAGGTCGATATTCAGGCAGACAAGGGTTCGAAAGATATCATCGTCGAACTTGATAAGGGCGGGCTGATTGAAATCATAGCACGCGAAGAAGGAACAAACAAACCTGCGAGCGATATTCCTATATACTTCTGGCAAGCCGAACAGGATGAAAAGTCCGATTTTTACAAGGATGCAATAACAAACAAAGACGGCAAGCTGCAGATTTGGGCACCGCCTGGTGAATGCGCATTTAGGGCGAGCTATGACAGGAATTTTTTCCAGACATATGAGGACCAGATACTTGTCATCAAAGGGCAAACTGCGAAGTCAGAACTCATATTTGACAGCACCCCCAGCGTTTCTGGTCTTGTGCTTGACCAAACTAACCAGCCGGTTTCCGGAGTATTGGTGATGGCGAATCCCGTTGGAGAACAAGGTATTACCGATAAAGGCGGAAGATTCGAAGTCCGTTATAGTCCATCGGAGCCTTTAGAAAGGCTCATAGCACGAGATTTGACGTGTAATCTTGCTGCAATCGTTGAGGTAAAAAACAACGCTAAGCCGGTTCAAATCACATTAAAACCTGCCTTGTCGATTGCCGGACGGATTACTGACCCCAATGATATTGGGATCCCGGCAGCGAGACTCGAGTTAACACTAAATGTCCCCGGTTGGTTGACCTATTTGGGTTCAGAAATCCTCACCGACTTTATGGGCCAATATGAAATTAAGGCTCTGCCGCTTTTGCAGGAAGGATTTGGTTACAGAATTTCCGTCAATTCATCCGGATATGGAAACAAAGGTTACGAACGAATTTCCATCACAGGCAAACCGGGGACAACAACGGAAATAAAGCCGCTTGTGCTTCAACCTGCGGACCAATCGATTTCAGGCTCAGTAATCGACGCTGAGGATAAGCCGGTAGCCGGAGCGGTGATTTTTATGCGTGGGAAAAACCAGCCTATCAGGCGCACCGTAACCGACAGTAACGGTGGGTTTATAATAAAAAGAGTATGCAAAGGGCCGATTAGAATTCAGGCAAATTCCGACAATAGTTCTGAAGGAGACGGTTTCATTAAAGCCGAAGGTGGGGACCAAAATGTAAAAATAATTCTTGGTCAGGATAGAATCCATACGAAGCACATATCACTAACAGGAAAACAATTACCCGACTTTCAAGACTTTAATATCGACTTATCACCTGCTGATGCCAATGAAAAGATGCTCGTGGTCTGTTTCTGGGACATGAACCAGCGGCCGTCACGGAATTGCATCCTGGAATTGAGCAAAAGAGCACAAGAGCTTAAGGCAAAAGATATTGTTATTATTGCCGTTCAGGCTTCGAAGGTTGAAATAAATGCCTTGGATAAATGGGTCAGTGAAAACAATATAGTATTCCCTTTTGGAATGATTCAAGGCAATATGGAACAAACACGTTTAGCCTGGGGTATCATATCGCTGCCCTGGCTTATTCTGACTGACAGCAGGAATCACGTTCGAGCGGAAGGATTTAGCCTAACGGAGCTTGATGACAAAATCGATGGAGTAAATTAGTCGATTCGACTTACTGTATTTATATTTAAGTCAGGAACTCTGGATTTATCATCCATTCGATTTGCCACCGGCCTCGATTGCGGCGGTTAAGGCATGCGATTGCGCCGGCGTCGAATGCGGCGACGTTTGCGGTCTTCTTGCCGGAAACGAGCAGCGAAGCCAGGTACGCCAAAAACGGCAGGTGGCCTACTATCATCAGATCCGTATCGTAAGCCTCGAGTTCGTCGGCGAGGATTGTGACATCATCATTCGGCCCCAGGTCTTTATGTGCAGAACAGTCCTTTTCCACCAGGAACGACTCGGCCAGAATCTCCGCCGTCTGTGCCGCCCGCAGCTTGCCGCTGTGCCGGATATGCTCGACGGATATTTTCAAAGGCTTGATAAACGAAGCGACCTTTCGGACATCGGCGAGGCCCTGCTCACTCAGGGGTCTTCTCGGATCCACGTCCGATGAGACGGCATCTCCATGCCGGACAAGATATAGTTTCATTTTAATTCTCCTTTTAACCGGATATTATAGCATAACTCCCCCGCCCGGCAATTTTTTATGCAATATCAGACAAATGCCGGCGGTGAGCCCCGCCCGCTTGAAACAATTTCGAAGACTCTCGATTGACAATGTCGCTTCGGGCGGGTAGAATCACGCTTTTATGGATTTTTGGAGTTTTTGAAATGACTGATGTAACATTAGTAACCGGCGACGGGATCGGGCCGGAGATTGCTGAAGCGACGCGTCGATGTATCGACGCGACCGGTGCCGAGATTAACTGGGATATGGCCGAAGCGGGTGTGGAAGTGATGGAAAAAACCGGAACCCCCCTTCCTGAAGCTACCGTCGAATCGATTAAGAGAACCGGTGTGGCTCTCAAGGCCCCGATTACGACGCCGGTCGGAAAAGGCTTTAGAAGCATCAACGTGCATCTTCGCCAGTCGCTTGATTTGTATGCCTGTCTCAGGCCCTGCAAGAGTTACGAAGGTGTACGGAGCCGGTACACCGACATCGATCTTGTAATTGTTCGCGAGAACACTGAAGATTGCTACGCGGGTGTAGAGTTTCAAAGCGGCAAAGACGACACAGATGAGCTGATAGGCTGGATAAACGAACACAGCGAAAAAAAGGTGCGGGAAAAATCCGGTATAACCATCAAGCCTATTTCAGTCGAGGCCTCCGAACGTATAGTCCGGTTCGCATTCGATTACGCCCGTCAAATGGGCCGTAAGAAGGTCACGAGCGTTCACAAAGCCAACATTATGAAATTTTCGGACGGGCTGTGGCTCGAAGTTAGCCGGCAGGTCGCGAAGAAATATCCCGATATCGAATTCGAGGACCGCATCGTCGATAATATGTGTATGCAGCTAATTCAAAAGCCCGAGCTTTACGATGTGCTTGTGCTGCCGAACCTTTACGGCGACATATTGAGTGATTTGTGTGCCGGCCTGGTCGGCGGACTCGGCGTGGCGCCGGGTGCAAATATCGGTAAAAAAGCTGCCGTCTTCGAAGCCACACACGGCAGCGCACCGAAATATAAAGGCCAGAACAAGGTCAACCCGACGGCGCTGATACTCAGCGGCGTGCTGATGCTCAGGCACATAGGTAAAAAAGCCGAGGCCGACAAGCTCGAAAACGCAGTCGCGGCGGTAATCGCCGAAGGCAAGGACGTCACCTACGACATGAAGCCGCACCGTGACGACCCGACCGCCGTCGGTACCAGCCAGATGGCCGATGCAATTATAGAGAAAATCGGCAAGCCGTAGTTATGAGTTCAGAAGTTTATAGTAAAGAAACTATGAACTACGAACAAAGTTACCGCAGACTAATTTCAGGTCAAAGCAGCGGTTCAGGTGCGAGTATTTTGAGGTTTCTTCTTGCAGCAGGGGCGATTGGATACTGGCCTGTAGTCCGGCTTCGGAACCTGCTGTATTCCACAAGACTGCTCAAGGCACATCATGTCGATGCGGCGGTTATCTGCGTCGGCAATATAACTGTCGGCGGGACAGGCAAAACTCCGCTCGTAGTCTGGCTATACAACCTTATAACCCAAAACTCAAAACTCAAAACTCAAGACTGCAGGTGCGCAATACTTACCCGTGGCTATAAAGCAAGAGCGCATGAAAACGCGGACTTCGAAGATGAGATTGCAATTTTTGCCGAAAGCTGTCCGGAGGCCGAAGTAATTGTCAATCCGGACCGTGTTGCCGGCGCTGCCGAAGCCATAAACAAATACGCCGCAAAAGTTTTGATTATGGATGACGGTTTTCAGCATCGCCGTCTGGCCAGAGACCTTGACATTATTGCAATCGATGCGACGCTGCCCTTCGGTTACGGCAGACTGTTCCCGTCCGGATTGCTTCGAGAGCCCGTAACTTCACTGAATCGAGCCAGAGCCGTAGTTATTACCAGGTGCGACCAAATCGACGAGGGCGAACTGAACGAGCTTGAAAATAAGCTGCTGGCTATTAATCCAAATATGGTGGTTGCACGATCGGTCCATGCCGCCCTTTATGCTGAGTTGGCGAATAATGAAAAAATCAATGTCGAGCAGTTAAAGGGTAAAAAAATATTCGCCTTTTGCGGCATAGGCAATCCGGACGCCTTTTTGAAGACTATCAGGACGCTCGGAGCTAAACTGGCCGGCTCGAACATTTACGACGACCACTATCACTATACGGATGCCTGTCTGGCCGAAATTTCAGAGCAGGCGGAAGAACTCGGGGCGGACTTGATACTGACAACGCAGAAAGACTGGACGAAGGTTATTTCAAATTATAAATCTCAGATTTCAAATTACAAATTATCTCTGCCCTTTGCATATCTGGCCATCGAGATAAGATTCCTGTCGGGAGAGGATAAATTAACAGTCTTGATAAAAGATACGTTAGCCGGTAAAATCGTCGCAAAATAATAAAATATAAATTTGCACTGATATGTACGAAAATCTGCTACAGATTGTTATGAACCTCGGCTCGCCGGAAGTGCTGGTCGTGGGCGACTTTATGCTGGATGTTTATATCTACGGCGACGCGTTGAAAATCAGCCCCGAGGCGCCGGTTCCGGTCCTTAAAATCGACCACATAGAGCACCGCTGCGGCGGGGCCGGCTCGGTCGCTGCCGATCTTGCCGCGTTAGGGGCCGCGGTCTACTGCCTCGGTGTGATGGGAGACGACCGGGACAGCGAAATCATCAAGACAAAGCTCATAGAAGCCGGAGCTGATATAAGCGGCCTGTTTAAGGCGAACAATCGCCCTACCATCAGCAAGCAAAGACTAATCGGGATGGCACAACATCTCCATCGCCAGCAATTGATGAGAATGGACCGCGAATCCGCCGAGCCGCTTTCCGATGAGCTGAACGAGGCGATTCTAAAATCTTACAAAGACAGGCTGCCGCAGGTCAATATGGTCTGCCTGCAGGATTACAACAAGGGGCTGCTGAGCGATTTGCTCTGCCGGGAGATGATCCGGCTTGCAAACAAGGCGAACAAAAAGGTCCTGGTCGATCCCTCGCAATCAAGTGATTATTCGAAATACACCGGCGCGACAGCAATAACACCGAATCGCAAGGAATCTTCGGCCGCGGCGGGCTTCGATGTCACCGATGAAGAGACGGCCGCCAGGGCGGCGGATCACCTATTTCAAGAGCTGCAGCTCGACGCCGTGGTCATCACGCTCGACAAGGAAGGCGCTTATCTGAAGACGGCGGACAAGAGCCTGATGGTCCCCACCCGGCCCCGAAGCGTTTATGACGTGACCGGTGCCGGTGATATGGTCCTGGCGGCGATCGCGGCAGCATTGGCCGCCGGATGTGATTACGAAACCGCCGTGAAGCTTTCCAATATTGCCGGCGGAATCGAAGTGGAGAAATTCGGCACGGCGACGGTCACCACCGAAGAAATTGCCGACGAGATTACCGGACAGGTTCGAGGTACGGGCGGCAAAATCCGCGAGGTGGATTCCCTGATTCGCGTACTTGACCGGCACCGTCGGCAAAGAAAGATAATCGTCTTCACGAACGGCTGTTTTGACGTACTGCACAGGGGGCACATCGAATACCTGAAATTCTGCAGGCGACAGGGTGACGTTGTCGTTGCCGGGCTCAACAGTGACAGCTCGGTGAAGATGATCAAAGGTTCGGATCGGCCTATCAACAATCAGCACGATCGGGCCGCCCTGCTGGCTGCGCTGGAGATGGTCGATTACATAACGGTGTTCACCGAGCCGGACCCGATGAGCTTAATCAGGAAAGTCCGGCCGGATATACTGGTTAAAGGTGAGGACTGGGCGGTAAAAGGCATCGTCGGTCGTGAATTCGTCGAGTCCTACGGCGGCAAGGTCGCTCTTGCTCCGCTCGTCGAGAGCAAAAGCTCGAGCGCAACGATCGAAAAGATAAAGTCTTTGGACACGGAAACCCAATGAATTCCGACACACAAAAACACATAACCGAGGCCATCGAAACGCATAAGAAGATGACCGCCGATTTCGAGGAAGGCGGCATAGAGACAATCGCCGCCATCGCCGAGACAATTACGAGTGCACTACATCAAGGCGGCACGGTTTATCTTTGTGGCAACGGAGGCTCGGCGGCGGACGCCCAGCACATCGCCGGTGAGCTGGTGGGACGGTTCACCAGGGAGCGAAAGGCGCTTCCCGCCGTGGCCCTTTCGACCGATACTTCGGTCCTGACATGTATCGCCAACGATTATTCCTATGAGAAAGTCTTCGCCCGGCAGGCCGAGGCGCTGGTCCGAAAAGGCGATATTCTCTGGGCGTTCTCGACCAGCGGTACGTCGGCGAACGTAATTGCCGCCGCACTAGTTGCTAAAGACAAAGGCGCCCGCGTCATTGCCTTTACCGGCAGAGATTCCAGCAGGCTGGAGCACATTGCGGATATATGTTTTTGCGCCGACGCCGAATCAACGGCGCGCAGCCAGGAGATTCATCAGCTTGCCTATCACATAATTTGTGACCTTGTAGAGCGTGGATTTGCGAACGGTTAAACCAGAAACGGATTTCGGAAAAAATGTCTGATAAAGCGATATTCTTAGACCGTGATGACACGTTGATTGATGACCCGGGCTATATCAATCACCCGGAGCAGGTCAAGCTGCTGGATGGTGTTCCCTCGGCTCTCATCCAGTTCAAAAAGCTTGGCTACAAGCTGATTGTCGTGACCAACCAGTCTGGTGTCGCACACGGGATTGTCACGGAAAAAGTTCTCCGCGAGATTCACGAGCGGCTCGAGCAGTTGCTCGCCGAGAAGAACGCATATTTGGACCGGATATATTATTGCCCATACCATACGGACGGTGTTGTCCAAAAATATCGCAAAGAGAGCAACTGCCGAAAACCAAGCCCCGGGATGTTGCTTAAAGCTGCCGATGAGATGGATATCGACCTGGAGCAATCCTGGTGCATTGGCAACAGCAGCCGGGACATCGAGGCCGGTCGTAAGGCCGGTTGTAAAACGATATTGATAGATATGCCGCCCTCCCATCAGCGACAGCCGGCCTCTTCTATGTCACCGGCCGGAGCAAGTCCCGACTACAAGGCTGTGAACATCAAGGAGGCTGTCAATATCGTCAAGAAGTATCTGCGAACTTCCGCCGGGGAGCAAAAACAAGCTCCGGCGGTTACTACGAATCAAACCGAACCGGTATCACAGGTTGCCGAACATGTTCCCAATGCCGCTGAATCGCCTGCGCAAGCTGAAGCCCGACCACCTGCCCCGGAGCCTCAAGAGCCGGACATACAGCGAGTCAAACCTGAAACACGCCCTAAAGAGCCGCAGTCCGCTGAACGGAAAATGCAGCGGACCGAGCGAGAGGTTCCGGCGGACAAAACCGAAGAGATGCTGGGCGCTATTCTCGGACAGCTCAAAAGTATGCAGCGGGCCGAGATGTTCGGCGAGTTTTCCGTCATGAGACTACTGGCCGGGATAATGCAAATTCTCGTATTGTTCTGCCTGCTCGTCACTGTGTGGTTCCTGATGAGCCCGGAGAGGCGGGATAGTTCGGTTTTCATTGCGCTTGGTTTTGCGGTCGTCCTGCAGCTTATGACGCTGACCTTCTATATCATGCAGGGAAAGAAATAGGCTCGGGGCACAGCGTGAAGCCGGATAGTATACACAAGAAGGATACCGAACGCGATGAACGGTTTTGGAACCAAGATACGAGATGCGAACATTTTAGTCTGGCTGCCTTCCCCGATGGGTGATGCGATTCTCTGCACGCCGGCGTTGCGGGCAATTCGCCAGCAGTTCAAATCATGTAAAATCTGGTTCTATGCCAATCCTGTAGTCCGCGAGGTTCTATCACCATGCACCCTGAACGACCAATGGATTCAGCAACGGGGAAAGAATCCATTGGCTGTTGCACGAGAGCTGAGACAACATCGATTTACTCACGTAATCCTGTTTAAAAATTCCTTTGCTTCGGCACTGGCGGTTTTCCTGGCGGCCATACCGTCACGCATCGGCTATGCGCGCGATAATCGTGGTTTTCTGCTTACCGACAAACTACCTCCGGCGAGACTGCCCAACCGCAAATTCAAGCCCATATCCGCAATTGACAGCTATCTTGTCATTGCTTTGGAGGTCGGCGCCGATATTACCGATAGAAGTCTCGAATTATCCGTCGATCCGGCGGCAAATGATGCGATAAGGGCCAAATTGCCGGAACTTGCCGATACCAAAGGGCCGGTTGTCGTGATTGTGCCCGGCGGAGCATTCGGTCCGAGCAAATGCTGGCCGAACATCCGGTTTGCGGAGACGGCCGATTGGCTGATTGCCAACTACAATGCTACCGTTATCATATCAGTTGCACCCAACCGGACTGAAAGGCAAATCGCCGATGGTATATGTGAGTTAAGCGGGAACAAACTTATCAATCTTGGGGAAAGGTCCTTGAGTATCGGCGAATTAAAAGCCCTTTTCTCCGCTTCGGATCTGGTGATAACCAACGATACAGGCCCACGCCATATCGCTGTCGCGCTGCGCCGGAAGGTCGTCACCATTTTCGGCCCGAACAACCCGGTATGGACGGAAACGGGATACGAAAACGAGACTCAAATAATCGGGAATGTCCCTTGTGCTCCCTGCGATAAGCCAATATGTAAAAAGAGCGAACATTCATGTATGCTTGCAGTGACAGTGGAAATGGTTTGTGCCGCCGCCGGAGAATTACTCGACAACAACCGCAAAAGAGCGAGAATCCCGGCTCGACGGGAATTCATAGAAACTTCACAATCGTTTTTCGTAGACAGCGGTTACGTAACAGCTTTCGAAAAACTCGGCCTGACATCCTTTGACGCTCTCTTTTCTTTCAATTCCGGAAAAGACCCGGGCGGATCCAGCCTGCCTGAATATCGAAGCCGTCTTGAGTTTAAAATATCCGATCCGGATAAAACACTTTTTCTGAAACGCTACAACAATCCCGGCGCTCTGATCCAAATCAAAAACTGGTACTGGCATAACTCCCGTAAAAGTATGATGTCCTTCGATTCGGACCCGGCGGACGATCTGGCCCGGGCAGGCATTAAAACTCCGAAAACTATTTCTTACGGCGAGCAATGGGGTGTCTTTCTTGAAAAAAGAAGCTTTATAATAACCGAAGAACTTCCCAATGCCGAATCCCTGGAGCAAAAACTGCCGGACTGCTTCCAAGATCGTTCAAAAACTGAGAACCTCAAACAGCAAAGAAATTTCATAAAACGGCTTGCTCAATTCGCCGGAAGATTTCATGATACGAGCTATCGTCACAGGGATTTTTATCTCGCGCATATATTTTATTCAGACGACGGCACCTTTTATCTGATTGACCTGCAGCGAGCATTCAAGCCTCGCATTCTTGCCGAGAGGTTTCGTGTCAAGGATATAGCCCAGTTATATTATTCGGCCCCCGGCAGCGCTTTCTCAAAGACCGACCGTCTTCGCTTTTACAAGACTTACGCCGGAAAGGAATCTCTGGACGGACGCGACAAGGCGTTCATTCGCAAAGTGGTTAGAAAAGTCAACAGGATAGCGAA
>DQCG01000406.1:17146-17800 GCA_003533825.1 Phycisphaerales bacterium | reverse complement strand
ACGACCGGAGGCTGCTCCGGCGAAGAAACGGCACCGAAACGCCAGCGGATATGCGACGGATCTTTAACGGCGTCAATGAAGGGTAGATTTACTTCCCGATAGAACAACGGCGCTCCGACCGGGTCTTTGGATGTTCTAATTAAGATTTGTCCGGTCGAGAGAATTTTTGTCGTTATCCGGCGACTGATACCCACGATAATAACCTCGGCTTCTCTTTCAAGCGACCGTTTCTTTATTGCTTCCCATTGCTGCTGCCTGGGTGTCCACATGGATTCGTTGGTGACAATATTCATTGGGGCTTTGCCGTCCTGGAATTTGATGCTCAACAGCCAAATATTCGACTTGGAGTTGCTATCTTCCCATTCAAATGTAGGCGGGATAATTTCCGGCGGGAAAAGCGTCTCGTCAAGCGGGTAGCGAATTGTCAAGGTGTCATATTTCGCACCATCACGGTAAAGTGCTGAAAGATTCTCCGGTTCGGGTTCCGACTTGTAGCGAACGACCAAAATGCCTGCCGTGACAATCGCTACGAGTGTGACTGTCCCCATTAGCAGATATATAACTGATTTGCGCATTTATTCCGACGGTCTTAACATCTCATCTGGCGGCCCGAACGGGAATTGAGCCAGTTTGCTTCAAATTATACTATTAATC
>DQCG01000406.1:12603-17074 GCA_003533825.1 Phycisphaerales bacterium | reverse complement strand
CTATTAATCTTCTTTAATCAACTAATGAAAAGGCTTTTCGAAGAATAGTCAGGATCCGACGTGAGATTTACACCAAGCTTTCTTAATCCAGCCTCGTCCCCGGTTGTGGGAATATGAGTAATATGAACTTCACAGCCCCGGAGCTCCTTCAGACATTCGACGGCCATCTGGGCGGCAGGATTCGATATGGCGCTGATGCTCAGTGCGATTAATGTTTCCTCAAGGTCGAGACTGATCATTTTTCCGTTCAGGACTTCCTTTTTCAGGAACCGTATCGAATCGGTAATGTTCTGGGGCAAAAGGTGCATTTTTTTCGGCAGGCCGGTCAGGTGTTTCGTAGTGTTGATGACAAGGCTCGAAGCCGCGTGCATCAGCGGAGAATTTCCGCCCGTGATAATGGTGCCGTCCCTCAGTTCAATTGCTGCCCCGCAAAAGATGCCTTCATTACCCTTGCCGCTTTTCTGTGCTTTTACGGCTGCCTGTCGTGCCGGTAATACCACAGTTCTGTCTTCCACCGCGGCTCCGGTATTGTTCATGATGAGTTCCGATCTCTCCAGTATTTCTCTGTCCACGAACCCCATTGCGTACTCGCAGGCGCACCTGAAATACCGCCTGATGATTTCCTGGTGCGCAGCTTCCTGGATCGCCTCGTCATCCACTATTCCGAAGCCGGCGCGATTGACTCCCATATCCGTCGGAGATTTGTAAAAGGATTCCCTGCCCGTGATTTTTTCTAAGATTCTTTTCAGCAGTGGAAAAGCCTCGATATCGCGATTGTAGTTGACCGCTTTCTCGCCGTATGCTTCCAGGTGATGATAGTCGATGCAGTTTACATCCTTCAGATCGACCGTCGCCGCTTCGTAGGCTACGTTTACCTTGTGTTTCAGCGGCAAATTCCAGATGGGGAATGTTTCGAATTTGGCGTAACCTGCGGCGTTGCCGTTCTTGTATTCGTGGTACAAATGGCAAAGGCATGTGGCGAGCTTGCCGCTTCCCGGTCCGGGCCCGGTTATCACTACAATTGGATGTTTGGTTTTAATCGGCTGGTTTTCGCCGTAACCTTCGTCGCTTACGATAGTGTCGATATCCGTTGGATAGCCCTTGGTGAATTTATGCGTATATACTTTTACCCCTCTTCGTTCGAGCTTGTTCTTGAACGCTTTGGCTGAGGGCTGATTCGCATACCTGGTAATGACCACGGCCGTGACGTCAAGGCCCCATTCCTTGAAGTCGTCGATTGTTTTCAACGCGTCCGAATCGTAGGTTATGCCGAAATCCGCCCGAACTTTCTTTCTCTCGATGTCCCCTGCATAAATACATAGAATAACGTCTATCTTGTCTCGTATCTTCTGCAACAAACGCATTTTGATGTTCGGATCAAATCCCGGAAGCACCCGCGCCGCATGATAATCGAACAGGAGTTTTCCACCGAACTCCAGATAAAGCTTGTTGTTGAACTGATTGACACGTTCGAGGATAGCCGCGGTCTGCTGCTGTAAATATTCTTCGTTATCGAAACCTGCTTTTGCCGCCATGCGAATAAAGTCCTTTTTAATTACGAATATAATTTTGTGCCTTATTTCCGGTAACGCCAGTCCACTTTTCCTTTATAGGCCATGGTCTCTTCCACCAGGGCGAAGAGGCCGGGATCGTATTGCCTAAGCATTTCGCGAGTGGTGATTGGGTGGTCTGCATCATTGGGCGCTGCGACTGCCCCGGCTGCATCGAAGTATGCCAGCACGCCCTCAGCCCAGTATTCGGCGCGATTGCCAATGGCGGCCGTGCCTTTCCATAAGCCCTTGCTCAGAGCGCTGTCATAAAGTTCCTTAAGCTTTTCATCGAAGCGGATATCCATCCGCCGGATGCGCAGCTCATATTGCTGCACATTTCGCCTTCTGTTGTCCCAGTTGGGATCGACGGGACGTGTGCCCATCACGTGATAGAGGGCTTTGGCAAAGACCCGGACGATCTGGCATTTGGTGGCATAAGGACCATTTAGGTTGTCCAGCACGTTTTTTTGATCCACTACCAGCAATTTGACTTCGGGCGAGTAATCCAAAAACCTTGCCGTGTGATCTATGCTCTCGGCCGCCGTCTTCTTATACTCAGGCAGATCCGACAGGCTCTCTTTGGGGCCAAGAATTACCAGCTTTACTCCATCGGCAATTAGCGCTTTGAGAATGTCATGTCGATAGGCAAACATCTTGCGAATCGTATCATTGGCCTTGAGCAGGGCCTCATTGCTGGCCTGCCTTCCAAGGACCGTGAACTCGCGAGCCCAGGTGAACTTGGTGTAATATGGATCGATTTCAAACCTTGCCGGCGGTGCTTCTACGTTCGGCAGACTCTGCAGCCAGCTATAACGCCAGTCCTGGCCGGGGCTCAGATTAAACGTGCTTCTAACCAGCTCGTATCCTTCAGGATCGTAAATCTTGAGCTGCTCGCGCCTGCCGATGGGGCCGTGGTTCCAGTTATTTACACGGTTGCAGTCGAAATAAGCCTGCGCGATCTCAGCCCAGTATTCGGCGGAATTTCCGATTGCATAGGTTTCTTTATAGAGCCCTTTCTTTACCGCATTTCGATATACGGTATCTTTGCGGGCCCTCCATGTCGGGTCTATCCTCCTTAGCATGCTGTCGATTGTGTGGCAGAATTCATGCACGGCGATACTCTCATCGTCATAGCGGTCGACGGGGAGGCTAAGCAGATTCTCCTCGCCGAAACTGGTAGGAAGGCCGCCTGTGCCGCGGACACGCTCGTTGAGATAATCCGGATTTCGGGCATTCCTGTTTTCGGGCAAATCGGTATAGACCTGGTCTTTGCCGATTATGACCAGGTACACACCTCGATCAACCATCGCTTCGAGCACATCGGGGCGGCCGGCCAGCATATGTGTGACAATCTCATAAGTGCGCTGAAGTGCCAGGTCCGCAACTTCTGTAGCGGCGACAACCGGCATGCCTTTGACATCGATATACTTTGTATAAAACTGCCGTGCCGCCTGTCTATCTCTTTCGCGCACCTTTTCAAAAAATGATTCCGGTGGTGCCGTTACCTCCGGGCTTTTTGCAACCTCGCCAGGCCGCGCGATGGTATGCACCCCCGGCATCAAGCTGGCGAGTAAAACAAAAATGATAACCTTTGTCGCAAGTTTCATTTTCATGGCCTTTCATAGAAAGGTTCAGTCGAAGGACACCGAATTATAATCCTGGGCCTGCGCGAATTTTTTGCCTTTTAGAAAAACGCGAGTATAATGCGGTATGATGAATTAGTCCAGTTCAGTTTATAAGGTATGTGATTGCTGCCAAAGGAGATTATTATGGGGAAATTTGTTCTTACCTTTGTGTCATTTGTTTTAATGTTTCATTCTCAGGCTTTTGGACAGGTCAAAGATGCCGTAACAAGCACTTATGAGGAGATAACTGTTAAGGCCCGGCCTTTGGATTTGAGCAGTGTGCGATTACTTGGCGGGCCTCTCAAACAGGCGCAGGACCTCGATGCGAAATATCTGCTTGAGCTTGAGCCGGATCGGATGCTTGCATACTACCGCCAGCGTGCGGGTCTGGAACCGAAAGACAAACCATACGGCGGCTGGGACGGCGGCGGAAGAAATCTTACGGGTCACATCGCCGGACATTACCTCTCGGCAGTGAGCCTGATGTGGGCCGCCACGGGAGATGAACGTTTCAAGGAGCGTGCGGATTATATCGTAAAGGAGCTGAAAGAGGTCCAGGATAAGCACGGCGACGGCTTCCTTAACGCACAGGAGGGAGTTCGGGAGTGCTTTGATGCCGTGTCCAAGGGGAACATTCGCTCGGGCGGCTTCGACCTTAACGGGCTCTGGGTGCCGTGGTATGTTCTGCACAAGACGCTCGCGGGTCTTCGGGATGCTTATCGCTTTACGGGCAACCAAACCGCCCTCGAAATAGAGGTTAAAGCCGCCGAATGGGCACAGGGGATTCTTGCCGGGCTCACCGAAGCCCAGAATCAGCGAATGCTTAACGCCGAGTTCGGCGGCATGAATGAAGTGCTGGCCGATCTCTACGCCGACACGGGCGATAAACGCTGGCTGGACCTATCCTACCGCTTCGAACATCGCTCATTCATCGAACCGCTCAAACGCCACCAGGATATTCTCGAAGGCAAGCACGGCAACACGCAGGTGCCCAAGCTTATCGGCTCGGCGGACCGCTATGCCTATGCGGGCGAACCGGGTGACATTATCGCCGCGGGCTTTTTCTGGGACAGGGTGGTTCAGCACCACAGCTTCGCCACCGGCGGCCACGGCAAGGACGAATACTTCGGCAAGCCCGACATGCTGAGCGACCGCATCGACGGACGCACCGCCGAGACTTGCAACGTTTACAATATGCTCAAGCTGACCCGCAGGCTCTTCTCACTGAGGCCCGATGCCCATTACGCCGAGTTCCATGAACGTGCTCTATTCAACCATATCCTGGCCTCCATCGAT
>DQCG01000406.1:0-12544 GCA_003533825.1 Phycisphaerales bacterium | reverse complement strand
TCGGAACGGGTATGGAGAGCCATGCCCTGCACGGCGACGGAATCTACTACGAATCCGGCGATAAATTGTGGGTGAATTTGTATGTGCCATCCACCGCACAGTGGGCCGCCGCGGGAGTCAAATTACAGATGGATACCAACTTTCCCGAAGGCGAGTCGGCGACGCTGAAACTCACGCTGGAGTCACCAAGGCAATTCGTGCTGGCCCTGCGCCGACCGGGATGGGCGGGCGACGGTTTCAGCGTAAAAGTCAACGGTAAGCCTGTGTCCGAAGACGTGATAAACCCTCTTCGTGAAGTCCCGGAATCGGGCCGTCTGATCGCCGATCGCAGCTTGCGGAAGTCCGGCTCGTATGTTGAACTGAAACGAATCTGGAAGACCGGCGACACTGTGGATTTGATCCTGCCTAAAACGCTTCGCCTGGAACCGTTGCCGGACAATCCCCGCCGGGTCGCCTTCATGTGGGGGCTTTTGGTGCTGGCTGGTGACCTGGGTCCTGAAGAGCGGGGTCGGCGTGAAGGCAGATCCGGTTACTCCCGAGAAAAGACGCCTGTATTCATCGCGGCCGAGCGGCCCGTGGAAGAGTGGCTAAAGCCTACAGGCGATAAGCCGGGCCATTTCCGCACCGACGGCGTCGGGCGACAACGTGACGTGGATTTAGTTCCGTTCTACCGTCTCCATCGGCGAACGTATGCGGTGTACTGGGATCTGTTTACCGAGCCTGAATGGAAGGTCAAAGAAGCCGAGTATGCCGCCGAGCAGGAGCGTCTGCGAAAGCTCGAAGAGGCAACCGTGGCCTATGCCCAGCCGGGCGAGATGCAGCCGGAACGTAATTTCAACTTTCAGAATCCCGGCGACTCGTGGGTTGTGCGGACGATGGGACGGCCCGGAAGATGGGGAAGAAGCTGGTTCTCATTCGACCTGCCCGTCGAATCCGACCGCCCGATGGCACTGGTGGTGACATATTGCAGCGACCATCACAGCAGGGGAAGGGCAATATTTGATATTCTCGTGGACGGTCAGAAAATAGCGAATCAGGAAGTTACAAGGAGCAGCCCGGCACGATTTTACGACGTCGAGTACGCAATCGAGGCCGACCTGATCAAAGGCAAGGAGAAAGTCACTATGCGGTTCCAGGCCACCGACAGAAACGTGGTCGCGGCGATATTCGGCATTCGCATGATCCGCGCACATGCGGAACGTTAATATAACAACAGATGGAGACTTATAATGAAAGCTATGTTCTCAACTCGTTTGTTGCCGGTACTCATGGTTGGTGCCGCTATTGTATTCGGTTGCAAAGCTTTGGCGCAAGATAGTGCCGAACCGGATTCGGAAGTTAATCTTGCCGTTGTTGCCGATCCATCGTGTTCTTATGTCTCCGGGGACACATCGCTTACGGCACTCAATGACGAATACGACCCGCCAAGCTCGCGTGACAGGCGCCGAGGATCTTACGGCAACTGGCCCAGAAGGGCAACTCAATGGGTTCAGTACGACTGGAGCCGGCCCGTCAGTACGAAAAAGATCGATGTGTACTGGTGGGACGACCGCCGCGGTGTCCGCCTGCCCGAGACCTGCCGGCTGCTGTATTGGAACGGCGAGGATTTCGTCCCGGTCAGCAATCCATCAGGTCTGGGCGTAGCGGAAAATCAATACAACACCACAACCTTTGACGAAGTTAGTACGTCCAAACTCAGGCTCGAAATCGATTCCAATGATACTTATTCGACCGGCATTTTGGAATGGAAAGTATATGACTCCGGCAAGTCGCCCGATTTTCCGCCGAGAGTGGATGCCGGCGTGGATCGCGTTGTCATATTGGGAGGAAAAACCTATCTGAACGGAGCAATTAAGACATTAGGCGGAAAAAGCGCCGCAGCAGTTGGCTGGAGCAAAATATCCGGTCCCGGCCAGGTCGTTGTTGAAAATGCCGGCGAGCCGGTCACTACGGCGACATTTTCCAGGGCGGGCGATTATATCCTGAAGCTGACTGTGGGCAAAGGGCAATTGAGCACTTCGTCCACTCTTGCCGTCAAGGTCGTATCGCCGCCGCCTGCGGAGCACCTCGATCTAATCGATACAAAGCACTATAAAATCGACAATCCTCTCTGGAACAGCAGGGCGAAAGCTCTGATAGTAAACTGGATTCCTCACTGCATTGAAAAGATTTCCGACCCGAACCTGAAAGAAGGCGGGATCAATAACTTCATCGACGCCGCCAACAAACTTGCCGGCAAGCCTCACGGGCGTCACAGGGGTTACGTATTTTCAAACGCCTGGGTTTATAACACGATTGAGTCGATATGCGTTGCACTGATGGTCGATCCACAGGGCGATCAGGAGATTATTAATGCCCAGGAGGCAATGAAAGCGACGCTGGCCGATTGGATACCGAAGATTCTGGCGGCACAGGAACCCGATGGATACCTGCAGACGGTATTTACGCTGAGTGATCGCCAGCGCTGGTCTCCGAGGCATCGAGGCGACCACGAGGGTTACGTCGCCGGTTATTTACTGGAGGCTGCTGTTGCACATTATATTTTAACGAACAAGTCCGATTCCAGGTTATATAATGCAGCCAGGAAGCTTGCAGATTGCTGGTATGACAATATCGGCCCGCCTCCCAAAAAGCGGTGGTACGACGGCCACCAAGCCATGGAAATCGCGCTGGTGCGGTTCGGCCGCTTTGTGAACGAGACCGAAGGTAAAGGTAAGGGCGATAAGTATATCGAATTGTCGAAATTCCTGCTGGACTGCCGCGATGGCGGCAGCGAATACGACCAGAGCCATGTCCCGATCGTCCGGCAGTATGAGGCCGTCGGACATGCCGTGCGCGCCGTCTATTCCTACGCGGGTATGGCCGACGTCGCTATGGAAACCGGCGACATCGACTATCAGAGCGCCGTCATATCGCTATGGGACAATATTGTCAACAGGAAGTACTACGTCACCGGCGGCGTGGGCAGCGGCGAGACATCGGAAGGCTTTGGCCCGGACTATTCGTTGCGCCACAACGCCTACTGCGAATCCTGCTCCAGTTGTGGCGAAATTTTCTTCCAGCACAAACTTAACCTGACGTACCACGATGCCAGGTTCGCCGACCTCTACGAAGAGACACTCTATAATGCCCTCTTAGGCTCTATTGACTTGGATGGAAAGAATTTCTACTACCAGAATCCCCTTGATTCACGCCGGCCCCGCTACGACTGGCATGTCTGCCCGTGCTGCGTTGGCAACATTCCCAGGACTCTGCTTATGCTTCCCACCTGGACTTATGCCGGCAACACCGACGGCATTTACGTCAACCTCTTTATTGGGAGCACGGTTACGGTCGAGGATGTAGCCGGCACCGACGTCCAGATGATTCAGAAGACCGATTATCCGTGGGATGGCGATGTTTCGGTCACAGTCAATCCCAAAGTGCAAAAGACCTTCAGCGTCAGGATTCGCGTGCCCGATCGCAGCGTCAGCGAACTTTATGCCGGGACGCCTCAATCCGATGTTATCACGTCGATTTCCGTCAACGGTTCCGTAGTCAGTCCGCCCATAGAAAAAGGATATGCTGTGATTACCAGGAAGTGGAAGGCCGGCGACAAAATCGATCTGAAGCTCCCGATGAAGGTTCAGAGAGTCAAGGCTATCGACAAAATCGAAGCTACGAAAGGCCAGGTGGCACTTCGGTATGGGCCGCTGATTTACAGTGCGGAGAGAGTCGACCAGGATATTGACAATGTCCTTAGTCCTGAATCCGTCCTGACCACAGAATGGAAGGGCGATCTTTTGGGCGGTGTCATGGTCATTAAAGGCACATGGGCCGATGGTTCTGAGCTGACGGCAATCCCCAACTATGCCCGGGGCAATCGTGATCCTTCAGACCAAAGAGATCGCCGAGGTCGCGGCGCTATCAGCTCATCCGTCTGGTTAAAGGATCAATGAGCATTATAAAAGGTTGTAAGAGAAGAGCTTTCAGGAAACAGAGCATCAATCATGTGCGTGATAAGCGATACGGTGAATGCCTCCTGGTCCGGGCCGATCCATGACATGAGGCCGCGTTCGTATCCGTAGCCGCCTTTTTCATCCTTGTCGTAATAATACTTGTCCGGCGAGATGTAACCGACATAGTCACCGTTGAAGCTTAACATCCAGAGATCGCCGACACGATTTTTCATCCGTGCCTTCAGGTCTACACTGATTTCGCCGCAGTAATCGGCCGGCGTGCCGACAAGTACCGCATCTCCAATACGCACCGCGTGCATCCAGCCGTCGCTATCAATCCCAAGAATCGGAAACAAGAATTTCGATACGCGCCAATTTTCATTAAGACGCAGTTGAAACGGCGGCAGTTGAATGGGAATTCCGATAGACGCAACGTTTACCTTATCTTCGAAGCGAGGGGCTTCTGCAATCGCAACCAGCACCTTATCCGCCAATGCCTGACCCATTTTACGGCAGCGTTCGAAAGAGTCGGCTCCCTCAGGAGGCCGGGTGCTCATGCTTCCAACGGAGCCGCCGAGATAAATCGCCGCCGCTCCGGTTTTTTCGGTAATCCGGCGCATAAGAAAACCGGGATATTCGCCCGTGAATCGCATATTGTCTGAGCCGAGAATTGTCGGGTGCGCGGAGTAACTTACCACGATGCAGCGATCCAAGTCTTTTTGCTCGACGAGCATGTAGCTAAGCTCACTGTCAACCGGGCCGTCGCTCCGGGTGCGATTTCTGATATACTCGGGAGCATCCAGGCCTCCGTATGCCATTTTGGCCGGCTCGAGCGACTGGTATGCCTCTACGATGGCTTCTGTAAAGGCTTTTGCAAGGAATTCGGGAATGCTCGAATCGTATGGGCCGTTAAAGACTTTCGAAGCAAGGCCGGGTGCGAATGCACCTGGCCCGGAGTGATTATGGCTGGCATTAAAAAGAATCTCATTGGCCGTGAGCGGTGTTTGCTGAGAGACACGAATCCGAACCGACTCAGCTACGTTCTCGGGTATAATCAGCATATTCGCACCGACAATTACGGCCGTATCGACGCCGTCGCTGACCGCCAGTGCCTTGACGAATATCTCATCGTGCACACCTGTCGACGGTTTGCCCTTGCGGTCTCCGAATCCCGCCAACGGAGTGCCAATCGGCGGTGTGATGGAACGCGCGGCCCAGCCCGCTTCGAACTGACTGATATTGGAGTCATTCGAAGATTGTTGCCTATGCTGCTCAATTGCGGCGATAGCTTCCGTATAGTATGGCTTATCTTCAAAACCGCTTTTGTACGTGGGCCAGGGTCCTATAAGAGTTACAATGCATCCCGCGACCGCTATAAGAATGACCGCCAAAATAAATACTATTTTGCGTTTGCGTTTCATAGAAATACCGTCTTTGAATCAAATAAAAAAGCAAACCATTCAATGATAATAACATAACACAATTTGTCATACCCGCGAAAGCGGGAATCCACTAAAACCGTTACGTTCCTGGAACCCTGCTTTCGCAGCACCGTAAGGAGTCCTGCGGAGGATGACAGCGAAAATCGGTCAGTTTGTATTGGTTAATCTATCCGCTCGCAAATGATATTTGTGAGGTCAAGTCTCAAACCTTGGGACTCTGCATTCTTTCCTACAAGCTTAAACAATAATTTGTTTGGCCCCTCGGCCAGGTTAAGCGTGCCGACATATTGGTCCGGCGCAGGTTTTCTTTGGTCGGCATATAGATCGACCTGGGGCCCGGCCGGCGCTTCATCCACAAACATCTGAACCATTCCCAGTGACGGTCCTTTGACCGTATCGAGGCTGATGCTGTACTTTCCGGCCGCCGGAAGCTCGCAAACAAAGCAGATAAAGTGATGCCCGAAAGTGTCGCCGCCTTCGGCCCGCAGCGAAAGGAAACGGACATCCCTGCCGTCAAGTTTCTCTCTATTCTTTGTCAGCGTTCCATTACGGTACGAAAATGCGCTTATCGGGATATTCCACCACGTTGCGAAGACGATGTGCTTCAGGTCGATTACTTTTCTTTCCGTCGCAGGCGGCAGGGCGAACTCGCAGGTGGGCCTGTCCTGGGAATAAAGATACGTCACTGCACAGTAATCGTTGAGAAGTTCGTTTGCGGTAGGGGCATGTTCGATTGTCTGCAGGATACTTTTACGATACGAATAGGCATCGCCCAGAAGAAAACGGTATCCGCCGGTTCTGCCCAGATGCTTTTTATATCCAATACAGCCGCTCAGTGGGAACGACCTTTTGGCGTCCCAACGGCCCGCCACGTCATACCAGCCGCCGTTGTAAAAATCCTCCGATCCGGTGCCGTGGATTACAAGCTCGCCGTCTATCGTCGTCTGATCGTCGCCCTCGAAGAAATAAGTATTGCCGGACTCGAAGCCCTGCGATTGTTGAATAAATCCAACGAGGTGTCCCCGGCCTCCGGTCTCGATAAATGTGAAAGGTTTGCCCTTTGTGGTCGGATTCTCGCGCCGCCATATCGCGTAAAATTTGCCTTCATTCTCCCGCCGGGCAACCGGCACGAAAATCACCTCCGCCTCAAGCTCCGTCTCTTTAGCCGAACGCTGCTGCGAGAACAGTTCAATTCTTGCGGATTTATCGAACGGCATGGGAAAATAACAATAGCTCGCCCCGTTGGCCGTCCCGACCGGCAGAGATTTGGTTGCCGGCTCACCCCACGCGTAGCCGAAGAAATCTCCCGCGGGGCTGAGAATTGCAGGTTCCTCGTCGCCGTCCCAGTACGCACGGAGGATAACACCCCGGTCCTTATCGGCCAAAGCCTCCGGCGGCGAAATGCGAATTCCGACAACTCTTCCCGGTCGATTGGTCTCGAAGATTCGCACAGCCTCCGACGGTTTCAGCCGGACTTTTGTATTGAATCGTTCAATCGACCCACCAGGGGGGATAACATAAGAGCTGATATCGCTGCCGTACGAGCCGAACACCTCCCGGGCTTTCTCCAAATGAGAACTGTATTCGTCTGCGGGCTGATTCGGAAAACTCACTATTGCCGTGCCCTCTGGATATGTTGCAAAATTAATCTGGTAGAACTGCAAACGTTCGGCCCTGATGAAGACCTTGCATGATTTTTCAAAGGTGAGCGGCACATAACTGTAAAATCCTCCGGCTCCGTATCCGACTAACGGCCGGACAAAGACAGGATGTCTTCCCATGAATAGTTCGCGAAACTTGACTTGTATGCTCGGCTCGTTCTCGCCGTCGAAGTAGAATTCGAGCATGTCGTCCGTCGGTGTGGGAGTCCATATCCTGTAGATTACCCCCGGCCCCTGCAGGTCAGCCAGAACCAAACCATCCTTTTCCTTACGCACGAAGGAATACTGCCTGCCGAAGCCATCGTTGTTTCCACCCGTCCGATCATAGCTGGAGATTGATGCGACCTTAGTTGACTCCTTGAACATACCGAGCCGGTCGAGCCGGTAAAGCTCCTGAATGCCGGGGGCAAATTCATCTGCTGACGACAGATCAGTCGAATAGGCAAATAGACAAAATAATGCGACAGCACAGAAACGAATTGAACCAAACAATACGTGACCTTTCATTTCTTTATCCTTACCAGGCGGCGATAATTCCGATATTCCTGTTTTTATAATACTGAACTTATTATCGTATTGTAATGCTATGCCATAATTCACGCAACTTCTGAAGAAATAACCCTCAGAGAAGCCCATAATGACGTGACACAACTTATAAGAATTGTATCCTTGCCATAAGCTTGTTACCATATTATTGAAGAGAATTATCGATCATGAAAAGGACAATTATTAACCGCCCAATGGGAGTTGTGGAGGACGGAATTAGCGGCAAAACGGCGGCAGGTGCGCGAGCAAATCGCATATCAGGACACATTCTACCAGCGGCCGGAGTTTCGCTGGGCTTGCTCCTGCTACTCCTGCTGTTTTTTGATGATGTGCGGCAATGTCTGGGAATGGACCGAAAGTGATCGCAGCGACGGGCTAACTCGGTTCTGTATTGTCCGCGGCGGTTCATTCTTCAAAGCCGAAGGCTCAAGCTGGTATGCAGATGGAGGTCCACGATCTCGATATAGTCGTAAAGGCTTGGGGACGCTGTTTACGCCCCCAAGCCCGAAAACATCGTCAGACCAGGCGATCGATGACCACCTGATCTTTATTTAGACAACTACCTGTACAGGTAGGAAACATAATCGATATCGATCGCACCGCTCTGTGGTGTGGCGCCGACTCCTATGGCAATGTAACTGTCATCGAAATCGTCGCCGTCACCGGCTGTGACAATAAAATCGTTCGAAGCAGATGAACCATCGAGATATATCTGAACGAGGTGCGTACCCGTTCCCGTAGAGTCCGGCGAGATGTCAATCCGGTAATCGTGCCACTGGGTCGGGTCAAGCTCCAGAATGTTCAACGTCCCTGGCTCATCGCCCTGAATGTCCACATCGCCGCCCGGCACCGGGCCGTTGAGCTTGTTCATAACAAGTCCGGAAGCCGGCAGCTCTTCGTCATCGGATGCCAGTGCCAGAGCGAAAGATATCACCATATCTCCGTCTGACTGACGGATGCTAATGTTTCCCTTGCCGCCGTCGTGGATGACATAGCCATCGCCACCGGCCGGCCAGGGAGTAATTTCACCGCCGCCATCCGGATGTGAATCATCCAGCGGGGTGGTCGTTGCAACACGGGCACGGAACATCACGGTCACCCCGTCGAGAATCCTGTCGGCATCCGCACCAATATCTGTCGTGATGCTGTGACCAAAGTAGATCTTGCGATTGCTGCCCGGATCACCCATATCGTAATCTCTGGGATCACCCGGATCCTGCAGGCGCAGGAACGTCGTGTTATCTTCGGTAAGCACGGACACGCCGCCGGGCCTGCCGTTGGGGTCGCCGATACCTGTTCCGTCCCATTGATCGGAACCATTTTCGTGGTTCCATGTACCGTCCAGAGAACCGGGACCATCAGCGCCATAAACAGCTATGTCGCCATCAAAAGTGTAGGTCTCCGGTAGTAGCCGGACATTATTGATCGTGAGCATACCCGAACCGCCGGGGACCGGATTATCCAGGTTGCCGATAACCAGGGTGGCACTACTGACCGCCGTCCTGTCGATGCCAAATTCATCCAGGTCAATTATCCACTCGGTGCCGGCCTGTTGCGTCGCCGCCGGATCGGGATTGAGGGCGGCCGCTATTGCGCCGCTCGCATCTTCAAGTACCAGATACATCGGCTCGGCCGAATTGGACTCCAAACCGATTTCTGTCGAATTCAGAGGTCCTGCCGCTACACCGCCCGTAGAACTGAGACCCCAGAACACGGCTTCTGCGTAGGTACTGTCGCCGGAATGCGATGTAACCGCCAAGCCAATATGTATCGGTGTCGGGGTCATTGGAATGACCTGCGGATTCCAGGACATCGGCGTCCACTCCACACCATCGGTGGAGTAGTAGGCACTGATCATGGGGAACGTTCTCTCGATCTTGAGCCAGACCGGCGGAACCAATGCCTTCTGCTCATCCGTTGCGACGGATGTGTCGCTGGTGGCCTCCTGGTCAGTCGTCGTTCTGGCCTGGAATCTGACTCCATTGACGCCAGTCGCATAAACTGCAGCGAATGCCGAACCGGGATCGAGGGATTCGCGAATCATGATACCAGCCTTGGTCCAGTTATCGGTAGCATCCAGGCTCTCGACCTTCACGACCATCGAGCCGTCGCCGGTGAGGGTTGTGTGGGCGTACTGGAACTGATCCGAGGCTAACCAGATGTCAGCGCCTCTGCCGACGACGGTATAGTTTCCGTCGGTCTCCGCGACGCTACCGGGAGCGGCCTGGCCGTCATACGAAATGGCTACGGCACCGATTCCGCCACCACTGCCGCCCGTCCAATCCTGGGCGGGATCCAGATCCAGTACAACCTCGGAAAGGAACGGATCGGCGCTGTTGTCATACGGGAAAGGCGTCACTTCATCATAGAGGACGATCTCTTCGGTGGTCGCAAATCTCCAGACACGGCCGGTGCTGATCGTCCCATCCGCGGCCACTTCGTCGACACGCCAGTAGTAGGTCGTAATCCACGAAAGGCCCTCAGTCGGTACATACATTGTCTCGGCCTGACGCCCGCGATAGATGCCTGTGGTATCCGAGGCATCCGCGGCGGCAACCGCATTGGGATCAGTACCGAGGTAAACATCATGTTCGGCGGCTCCGTCGCCGGGCGTCCAGGAGAGTTCTGCCATACGCCAAATATCGCCAACCGCACCGAAAACGGGCTGTGGCTGCCAGGCAAGCAGAACGTTGCCAAACGTCTGCCTTATCTCGTCCTCGGTGAATGCCTTGTCGTAGATACGCACATCGTCGATGCGGCCGTTAAATGGCCTGCTGCCCCAGGCAGACTGGCCGATACGAACCGCGCCGGCAGCCGTGTCGATCGGCTCATCCAACTGGGCACTTATGCTTTCCAGGAAGCCATCCACATACAGCGCGATTTCCACAACATCCGGCGAGCCGTCATCGACGAGCACGGCTGCCGCGTGATGCCACTCATCGTCCCGTACGTCGATGCTGCCGACTTGATAACCGCCGTTGACCTCGACACGGATGGCGCCCAGGGTTCCATTGCTTTCCTGTACTCGGAAAATCCATTTTTGGCCCGCTACGTTCTGGCCCCAGGAGGCAATCTCGCCGTAGTCGGCGGTTTTGATCCAGGCAGTCACAGTACGTGAATTCGTGCCGGTCACATTCGGGGCGTCAGGCGCCTCGACATAGTCGCCGCCGGAGCCATCGAATTCCAGAGCGCTGCTATTGATACCATCTACCCACTGTACGTCACCGACCAGTTGGCCGTGGCCGTTGTGGCCCGACCAGTCAATCGCCGTCTTGCCCGCACCTTCATCGAGCGTGTACCAGGCGACGAGGTTAGGATCATCGGCCAGAGGAATCACGGGGACCGTCGAGAAATTCCAGACCGGGCCTGTAATCCATTCGTCGCCGTAGAACTCGTCGACACGCCAGTAATAGGTCGTGTCGTTGTCCAGGGTACCGGGATCGTAGCCTATGTCCATCTGAGGAGCGGCTCCTGCGGCATTCGCGACCTGATCCGCATCAATCCCGAAGTACACTGCGTGCATGACCGGGCCCCAGCCACCGGTCCAGTTCAGATCGGCCTCCAGGTCCACTACGTTTATCAAACCATCGGCGGGATCGGGATCATACGCGCGCTTGGGCGGCGTCCAAAAACTCCAGACATCCCCTGTGGTTATGGTTCCATCCGCGGCCACCTCGTCGATTCTCCAATAGTACGTCTGGCCCGGCTCCAAACCGATAGCCATGTACTCGGCCTCAGCCTGTTGGCTTGCCAACTGATCCGGGCCGAGGTCAGGGGTCGTATCGAAGTAAACATCGTGTGAGACTGCCGTCGTTCCCGAGCGCCAGCCGAGGAACACAGATATGTCCTCAAGCATGTCGCCATCAGCCGGGCTGGGTTTGTCAGCCTTTGGCCATTCCGGAACGATGCCGTTCATAACCTGCTGTACCTGCTCGGCCGACAACACCCGGCTGAAGATAAAGACTTCGTCGATTGAGCCGGGCCAGTACCTGCCGTTCTGAGGGCCGCTCATGCCGATTCTGACATCATGCTCGGCCGTGAGTTTGTAGGTATCGTTGTCACCGGAGAAGGTTGTATCTTCCACGCCATCCACGTAGAACCGGGTTGCAGGAACCTGTAAGTTAGCGCCCTCGGTCACAACCAAGGCGCCAAAGTGCCATTCACCATCGTCAACGTAGGTATTACCTCTGAGATTACCGGCATTATGCTCGGTGCGCAGCCTACCCTGGTGCACTCGCCAGGTAAGTCGCGTGGCACTTCCGCTGCTCGCACCCCAGGTCACCATCTCGACGTTGCCGTCTGCCGCACCAGGGGCAATCTTGAACCAGTTGGCAACGCTGAATTCCTGCTGGACACCATCAATCGCGTTTATGCCCTTGTAGCCGTCGATATTGACGTAGTCGTCGACGCCATCACAGGCTAATGCCATACCAACGGCCCCGTCCTCGAAGTTGGGATCGCCGAACAACGTGCCGTGGCGCTCATTACCTGAGAGATCTGTGGCGTCACCGTTCAACGGCCAATAGCCCTCCAGGCCTGCTGAGCCGGCCGAAGCCATAGCCAGCACTAAAACAAATGACAATAGATAAATCAGTTTGTCGGACATAGTTCTGTCCTCCTTTAAAAAAGTATATAAATTTTGAATGAGCCGTGTCCTGGCCACACACCAAAACACATGTTGTCCTCAACAGGCACTAAACATGGACTTGCCTGTTACTGTCGGGGCCCGCACAAAACGAATCGACATAGGCCCCGAATTAAGAGCGTATTTTTATTCTATTCTACTGAAACGGGTGTTAATTCGTCCTCGACATCTCTTTGTTGGTACAGCCGGATATCGTCGAAGAACATCTTGCCGGAGCCGCCGGGTGTTGTCATATTGCCCCGGGTCCCCAGGCCGATTGCAATCCTGTCAATATCGGCCAAATTAATACCCTGATCTGCAAAGGCCTGCAAT
>DQCG01000607.1 GCA_003533825.1 Phycisphaerales bacterium | reverse complement strand
AATTACCTCGCCTCGCATGTAACCTTCAGCATCATCCTGTTTTTGCCGGGTATGCTGGGCCTTTCTCTGGGACTTATCCTGGGCGGCAGAGGATATATGATTCTGATGTTCCCGCTGGTGCTAGGCGTGGTCTTTATGGTTACAGCGTGGACCTATTGCCTGCGCGGATGGCTGGTCACGCTGATGATGAACAAGAGGCGGCGCCGTGCCATTATTGCCGGGGTCACCTTTACATTCATCCTGCTCAGCCAGCTACCCTACATCCTTGGAAACCTTATGGACGATCATGAACGGCATCGACCCAAAACCACCAAGTTAGTGCAGACGGAACAACAAGAGCCCGACCAACCACGAGACCGGGCGAAGCTTACCCTTCCTCATGGGCTTTTGTTGGCCCACAAACTGGTGCCCTTACTGTGGGTGGGCAACGGTGCGATGTCACTGGCGACGGGAAACGTCTGGCCCGCGCTTTTGTGCGCAGCGGGCGGATTCGGTATTGGCACATTGGGCTTAAGGCGGGCCTACCGGTCGACACTTCGTTTCTACCAGGGACAGGCGACGGGCAAGAAATCCAAACGCAGGCCGAAAGCGAAAAAGAGTACCGTCGCTACCGGGAACCTAATCGAGAGACAACTGCCCGGCATTCCGGAAGAAGCCGCAGCCTCGGCGCTTGCCTTCTTTCGCTGCCTGATGCGGGCACCCGAAGTGAAAATGATGATGGCGACGAATTTCATCATGCTCCTTATTTTCGGGACGATGATCTTTGTGCGTCGTTCGGCGAACATAGGCGACAACTTCAGGCCGTTCATAGCCACCGGGGCGGTCGTCTTTATGTTCCTGAGTCTTAGCCAGCTCATGTACAACCTGTTCGGCTTCGACAGGGCCGGTTTTCGACAGCTCGTCCTGCTGCCGACGCCGCGCAAACAAATCATGCTGGGAAAGAACCTTGCGTTTCTGCCGGTCGCGGCGGGAATCGGAGCGATTTTCCTCTTAATCGTCAAAATTGTGATGGGCATCTCACTGGTTATCTTTATTGCCGCCGGCCTGCAGTTACTGGCGGCCTTCCTGCTGCTAAGCATGGTGGGCAACCTGATATCCGTACTCGTTCCTTACCGCATCGCCGCCGGCTCGCTCAAACCGACAAAATCCTCCACCACAACATCCGTCCTGATTTTCCTGTCGCGTTTATTCTTTCCGATTTTCATGGTCCCGATATTTTTACCACCGGCTATGGGACTGCTATGGTCCAGAGCCGGCTGGCTGCCGGCGGCTCCGGTGAACCTGTTATTCTCGGCGGTGATACTGGCGCTGCTGGCCTTCTTCTACCGGCTCAGCCTGAATCCTCTCGGCGAGCTGCTGCAGCGCCGCGAAAAACAAATCCTGGAAGTAGTCACCAAAGAGGTGGAGTAAGGAGAAATGTTTTGACTGATTCCTCTTGCTGAGAGTGGTTAGGGTATATTTTCGTTCATATACCATTTTTCAATGAAAAGGGAAGTAATGATTAAATTATATAATGCGAGTGTCTTCGTAATAATCGCCGTTGGATTTGCGGTGGTGAATCTTTCACATGCGGCGGTTTTTTACGTCGATCCGGAGATAGGTGACATGGCCGGTGACGGCTCGGCCGGGCGCCCCTGGGAAACCGTCCAGCTTCTGTTCCAGCGAAATATGATTCAAACCCGCGACGGAGCCGGGCGTTTGAAGAATCCCGATGCGCCCGTGAAAGCCGGTGACACTATTCTGCTGCGGTCGGGCTATCACGGCGAGATTTACTGTCGGGGTGCATACAATGACGACTATATCACGATTGCCGCCGAGAAGGGACACGAGCCGAAAGTGCGGCGAATATTCTTTTCGACCGCCGGCAAGTGGATAATCCGGGGACTGACGGTCAGCCCCGCATTCGCGCCCGAGTACAAACCCGACCGCCTCATCTATGTGGTGGACTGGGGCGGACCGAGCAGCGATTTTGTGATAGAGAACAATACGCTCCGCTCGTCGGAAGACACCCCTTCGTGGTCGGCGGAGCAATGGGACAAAATGGCCTGCTACGGAATTACCGTTATCGGAGAAAGGGTCAAAATCCGAAACAATACGCTACGGTATGTCAGCCACGGCATTGTTATCACCGGCGATAAGATTACCGTCGAGCAAAATTCCATCGAGCACATCGCTGGCGAAGGGATCGTCTGTTCGGCCGACAACACATCGCTGCTCGGCAACAGCATAAAATACTTCTACAATGTCAACGACAACCACGACGACGGCATCCAGTTTCATCGCGGCCGGGACAAGACCACGCCGATATATAACGCCGTCGTTCGCGGCAACTCCGTGATCGCCTGGGATAATGCCGTGAGCAATCCGCTGATAAGCAGCCCGCAGGGTATCTGCAACTTCGACATCCCGGCGATAAACTGGCGCATCGAGAACAATATTGTTCTCGTGAGGCACCATCACGGAATCACAATTTCCGGCTGCCAGGGCTGCGTCATAATCAACAACCTGGCGTATAATCCGTACGGCGGGAATTTCCTCGCCGGCATTCTGCTCGGCACCACCCACGGTAAAACGCCGAGCCAAAACACGGTGGTACGCAACAATCTGCTCGACTCGGAAGCCAGCCTGCCGCAGGCGACCAACACGGCCGACCATAACATCGTAGTGAATGACCCGAAGCGTTTTTTCCGCGACCCGGACAACTACGATATGAGACATAAACAGGGCAGCCCGGCAATCGACACCGGCAGTGCCTCTTCAGCACCCAAAATTGACATCGCCGGCGTGTCACGGCCCCAGGGAGCAGGCTTTGATATCGGGCCGTACGAATTCGAGGTTGTTCCTTCGTCGGCGAACAGATAGAAATCGTGATATGTCCGAAGCAGGCAAGCTGCTTTTTCCCGCATATTAATTTATCGCCGTTTCTCCTGTTTTTTACACATCATTTTGCGCCAATTGCGCTTAATCCACCCATCCAGGCTAAGCCGTATGACAGCACGGCGTAGAAGAGAGAAAACCAGGTTCATAGACATAATCATGTTAATAAGCGTGGGGCGCAGTCTCCGCGCATAAATATAGACACATTCTTCCAAC
>DQCG01000606.1 GCA_003533825.1 Phycisphaerales bacterium | reverse complement strand
CCAGCTACAAATAGCCCGGGAGCTAAACCGGCCCGTGATTGTTCATAGCCGGGAGGCCTTCGACGAAACGATTGATATTCTGGAGCAGTTTATCCGCCTGAAAGGACGGCTCAAGGGCGTGGTTTTTCACTGCTTCAGCGGCTCGGCCCGACAGGCAAGAATCGTTCTCGACCACGGCTTTTATATCTCCTTTACCGGAGTTGTAACTTTCAGGAACGCCGAGAAGACGCGCCAGGCCGCCAAAGCCGTGCCGACGGACAGATTGATGCTCGAAACCGATTGCCCGTATATGTCGCCGGCCCCTATGCGAAAGCAGAAGATAAATGAGCCTGCCCTGATGGTCCACACAGCCAGCTATCTCGCCGAGCTCAAAGAGATGGACCCGGCCGATTTCGCCCGGTCCGTCACCGCCGCCAGTAAAAGCTTTTTCGGCCTGCCCTGAGCACAACCGGCCAGCCTGTCTATTTTTAGTACTATGATTTTATACTCTTTTTCTACCTTTTTGCCTTGCAAATCTCAGCTATGTCGTGTAGATTTTATACAGAGGCTACATCCTGATTTTTCGAGCCAGGAGAGAAGGTTTTCAAGTATGATTTACATTTATTAGAAGTCGAGGCCGCCTGTTACGTGATTCGTGGATGCCCGACAAGGGAGCCTGGGTATAATGCAGAAAGCCGATACACACAGTCGAATCCCCAAAGGGCAGAATCCGAACGCTCCGGGGATTAAGGAAAATCTCAAGACCATAGGAGTGGTAGCTATCACCGGAGGATGCGTCGCGGTTTTTATCCACCTGCACTATGCGAAGAGGCTCGCGGATTATCAACGCTCCATCGCCGGCTACGAGCTTAAGGTTACCGACCTGCAGCAGGTCAATCAGGCCCTGCTCATCGAAAAGAACGATCTGAGGACAAGTCTCGACGAGGCGGAAAAAGAAATCGCTCCTGCCTGGCCGACAGGGCAGCAGGAACAACCGAACAGTCAGCCGGATAATCTTGCCGACCCGGACCAGCAAGAGGCGGACAAAACGGCCGATGAAAACATCGCTTATCCGCTCAAGCTCAATCTCAAAAAGGGCGAGCCACAACTGCTGTGGTCCGGATTCGTTCGTGTGACTTTGGGCGCTTCGTACAAAGGGCTTGAAAACGCAACTCTGTATTTCTACTTCGGCTCGCAGGAACATCGCATTGACCTGTGGGCCGACAGAAGGGAAACCATCACGGTCCGGGGACAAACATACTGGTTAGACCTGCTAAATAACGACGACGAGAGTGCGACCATTGCCATATCCGAATTTGCCAGATAGCCGGCAAGCACATAGTCAGCTACATGCAATAGCCCGGTCGGAATGTTTACAGGGTGAGCGGTTCCTGGTTCGATTACGGCAGGGATTGCATCAGGTACGGCCTGAAACATACCCTTAACGAACCTGAAAAACGCCTTGCATTTATATTTTCCGGCCTGTAGACTCGACATCCTTATGACGCTCGCTATTGAAACCAACGGTCTAACCCGCTGCTTCGGCAATTTGCGTGCCGTGGACGGCCTTGATTTGCGCGTGGAAGCCGGCAAGTTCTACGGTTTTCTCGGCCCCAACGGAGCGGGCAAATCGACCACCATCAAAATGCTCACCGGCCTGCTCGCACCAACAAGCGGCTCGATGCGCATCCTGGGCGAAGACACGAGCGACGCCGAGAAGGCCAGGCAAATCAAGCGGCGTGTCGGAGTCGTGCCGGAGGAACTGGCACTGTTCGATAATCTTACCGGCTCCGAATACCTGACCTTCATCGGACGCATGTATCAGATGCCGATAGCAACGGTGCGCGAACGCAGCCGGGAGCTGCTGGCCATGATGAGCCTGGATAACGAAGAAAAGAAACTCACTCTCGAATATTCGCATGGAATGAAGAAAAAGCTTACCTTAGCCGCGGCGTTGATTCCGAATCCGGATTTGCTGTTTCTCGACGAGCCGTTCGAGGGCGTCGATGCAGTCGCCTCGCGCGTGCTGCGGGATACGCTGAAACGCTGCGTGGCGCGCGGAGCTACCGTGTTTTTGACGTCGCACGTTTTGGAGATTGTCGAAAGACTCTGCACGGACGTCGGGATCATCGCCGAGGGCAAGCTCGTGCATCAAAGCACGATGGACGAAATCCGCGCAGCCGGCTCACTGGAGGAACTGTTTCTGGAAACAGTCGGCAGCGATCACGTCGAGCGGCAGAAGCTAAGCTGGCTGGAGGAATAGATGAACTGGAGCCAACTTCGCACAATCATCTGGTTGCGCTCGCGTCTATCGCGAAATCAGTGGTCTCGCGGCGGAAAGTTAAACGCCGTGCTGACCATAATTATTAATTTTCATGGATTGGGCATAGGATTCGCGGGCGGCATTGGCGGCCTGCTGGGGGGCATATTCCTCCTGTCAAAAGCACCGCCGCCGGTCATGCTTATCGTATGGGATTTGATCTTCGGCGTGTTTTTGTTTATGTGGCTGGCCGGGATTGTCTCGGAAATCCAGCGTTCGGAAACTATAGACATAAGCCGAATGCTGCATTTGCCGATCTCGCTGCGAAACATTTTCATGGTGAATTACCTCGCCTCGCATGTAACCTTCAGCATCATCCTGTTTTTGCCGGGGATGCTGGGCCTTTCGGCGGGACTTATACTGGGCGGCAGGGGATTCATGATTCTGATGTTTCCGCTGGCGCTCGGCGTGGTCTTTATGATTACGGCGTGGAGCTATTGTCTGCGCGGATGGTTAGTCACGTTGATGATGAACAAGAGGCGGCGCCGGGCGATTATCGCCGGGGTCACCTTCTCATTCATCCTGCTGAGCCAGCTTCCGTACATACTTGGAAACCTCTCGCGTAATCGTGAACGGCACCGACCCAAAATCACCGAAACGGCTCAGACCGAACAACAATCGCCCGACCAATCCAGAGACCGTGAGAAGATTATTCTTCCTCATGGGCTTTTGGTGGCGCACAAAGTGGTACCCTTCTTATGGGTGGGCAACGGGGCGATGTCATTAGCCACGGGAAATGTCTGGCCGGCAGTTTTGGGTGCGACCGGCGGATTCCTTCTGGGCGGGCTGGGTCTGAGAAGGGCTTATCGGTCGACCATTCGTTTCTACCAGGGACAAGCAGTCGTCAAGAAGTCTAAACGAAAACGAAAACCGAAAGCCGAAAAGCTCGCCGGCAAAAGCAGCAACTTCATCGAGAGGCAAATTCCCGGCATTCCGGAAGAAGCCGCGGCTTCGGCGCTGGCTTTCTTTCGCTGCCTGATGCGTGCGCCCGAAGTAAAAATGATGCTGGCGACGAATTTCATCATGCTTCTGATTTTCGGGACGATGATCTTCGTACGGCGTTCGGCGAACATTAGCGACAATTTCAGGCCGTTCATAGCCACCGGGGCCATCGTGTTTATGTTCCTTAGTTTAAGCCAGCTCATGTACAATCTGTTCGGCTACGACCGGGCGGGTTTCAGGCAGCTTGTCCTGCTGCCGACGCCGCGCAAACAAATC
>DQCG01000386.1:4128-5632 GCA_003533825.1 Phycisphaerales bacterium | reverse complement strand
GTGGATTACCAGTCAGCGTTCCTGTAAGTTCATTGCCGGATGAATCGGCGGCATTGCTGCCTTCTGCCTCGTCAAGCTTCCACCACGCAATCATTTTGCGCTCTACCTCGGGAATTTTAACGGGACTCAGCGCTAAAACATACGGCTTACTTACATACTTGAAAGGACCGAGAGGTTCCAGGTTAAAAACGAATGTGCCGGTCAGTTTATTTAGCTCTCGACGCGAGAGCTGGCAGTCCGGGCCTCATTGATCCGGTATCGGATACATCTTCTCAAATGTCCCCTCCTTGTTCTTGGCCTTCATCTTCCACAAATTGCTAACATTTCGCCCGCCGGAGGTCAGTCTGACATATTCACCCAGCGAACCACGCACATTTTTGGAGAACTCATAGTTCTGACCGTTTAACCTCACCTGGAGATTTGCTGTCACCGGTTCACCGATCTCCAGGGACGTCTCAGCATCCTCCGTGATTTCGAAATCGCCCCTATTACTAAAAGAGCTGCCGCGCATTGTCCAGCTCTTGCCTTTATCATCCTTACGGTCGATTTCCCAGTGATCGATGCGGTATTTTCCAACCGGCAGTCTTGCCAATCCATTTTCCATCTCAAGGGTAAACAGCCCGTTCTCGCCGCCTGCGGCAAATTCCGTTATCGTCTGCGGAACGCGAACATTGCCGAACTTTACATCGTCGGCTGCGGCCAGCTTGATAAACGCACCGTCCGGGGCAATTTCGGTCCGGTACAGAACATCGTCAACATCAACATAGTTGCCTACAAAAGCGGTATCCGGATCGCCTTTTTTGCCAATCCGGATACGGTCGCAATCTCTCGCCTGGAGGGATTTGTCATTGAAAGCCCCGTTTACGTTATAGTCGATCAGCACGCAGTACTTCTTCTCGCCCGCTACGGTTACTTCTCCCTCGTACCAGCCGCCCGCATATATATACAGCCGTCTATTTTGCTCGTTATAGTCGTAGAATCTGAAGTTTAAATGATAGGTCACAGGCCCGTCTTCAACCTCGAAGACGACCTTCACAGGTCCGAAATATGTAAAGTACCGTTCCGTCCGGTACGCTTTAACAACCTCTTCATCGTCGAGATGGCCGTTTCCGTTCGAGTCTATATACAACCGGTCCCACTGTCCGTTTTCGCTCGTACGGTCCAGGGCTATCCACAGCCGGCCGCTCTTGACCATGGGAGTCAACCACTCAACAAAAAATTGCTGCTGGGCCTTGAATTCCGGCAGATTAACACCCGAAGGCTTATTAACGGTCACATTCTTGTATAATGTCCCCATGTTGGGCATAATCCTCTGCGCTTCACGTTCGGAGTGATACTGCAGCCACTGCTCATCCTGTGCTCCGGCCGTTGATATAAGAACAAGCAGGCTAATCCCTACGGCGAGCAATATATAGGTTCTATTTCTCATTTTGCAGTACCTCCAAATACGGTTAACAATTCAGCCGGACCAGCGGCCCGTTTGAGTCACAATGCAGGCTTAGGC
>DQCG01000386.1:0-4069 GCA_003533825.1 Phycisphaerales bacterium | reverse complement strand
CTAAATTTAGACAAAATTGCTATTTTAAGTGCTTTTCAAGCCTATTTACCCAGATTCCCCTGGGCCAGTTGAATTAGCCATCGAATGCCGGGGCTTTGTTGGATTTGCTGTGAATCGGCGGATACAGCCGGCTCAGTGAACTGATTGGCAAGCTGGTCTATATCCTGGAGATGTGAGAATATCAGCGAGCCCTGGGCCTGGCCGTTCACGTCGAATGTGATGGTCTTGATGATGTCATTTTCCATGTCTATCGTATAGATCAAATCCGTGCTGTCTTGTTGCTCTTCGTGGGAGACCGCAACGAACACATCCGTTTCGTTTTGGGCCCATTCGCTCTGGAACCATATTCGCTGTTCTGCGGCGTCCCGGCGTACGATATTGGCCGCGTGCATCCCCATCCAAGGCCGGGCCAGACCTTTAAAGAACGCTCCCGGCCGATACGCAGCGATGGTCCGGTCGCCGCGCCGTAAATACGCCCCCCGGCTGCAATCTACAATCTCAAGGTCCTCATCGATTCTCAAAGCCATCCACGCCGGGTGTTCTTTGGCGGAGTTATAGAAAAACGGGATACATCCGGTGCCGGCAATTTCCTGTTCGCCCACGGTGCCGTTAATACGAAAATACGTCCAGCCTCTTTTGTGCATCTGGTCGCGATCGTCCACGATGGGAATATCCGCCGGCCAATCGTATTCAATGTGCTCGGGATCGACGGTATTGTAGCCGTAATCCGTCTGGAAATCCGGCGCATTATTAAAACGATAATCCACAAAGCTCATCAGCAATCCCGTATTCGGGTCTCGCACGAAACTGCCGAGGCCTTTAATATTATCCTCCACGTCCGAGAGAAACTCGCTGAATTCGGCGGTGTCGGTCGGCAGCCGGCGAACCTTAAGGTTGCTCCAGCACACACGGCAATTTGTGATATGGACGATGTTGTTTCCGCTGTCGAAGTAGTAGTTTGCCTGGCCGTCCTCAATCCAGGCGCAGAGTTTATTTAATTGCTGCGGGTCCCACCGCTGCATTCGCATGAACATCGGGCCATCGCCGCCATCCGGGAAATATAACCACTGCTCGTAAGCGCCTTTACTGAGGCTGCCGCGGGCTTCCGGGCGGTTGTCCATCAGTTGTGTCGTAAAATGCAGGCTATTGACATCGGCCCTGGAGTTTATGGGAGATTCAGGCAGGGATTCTTTCGGCCGGAGCGACATGCGGCCCACACCGGCCAGCACCACGGTTATGGCCGCCAACGTTGCGATGCCCAGTCTTGAGCTGGCGGTGGCCAGCGCCGCCGCGGTCAGGCCAACCTGAGTGGTGGTTGCCGTAACCGTTACAACTGACGCGACTCCCTCCACCGGGGCTGTCAGTTTGCCGAATATACCCAGACTCATCAACAGCAAGCTCTTGCTAAGACCCTGGTGACTCAGCTCTTTCTTGAGAGCCTGCTTGGCGCGGTAGAATAAAACGCGTGCTCTGACCTCGCTGCATTCCATTGCCACGGCGATATCCGAGTACGATAAATCCTCGAAGCAGCGTAACGACAGAATCGCGCGATACTGCTGCCTGATCTGTTGCATCGCGACCATGACTTTCTTCGACAGGTCCTTGTTTACCAGTCGGCGCAGTCCCTCGTCCTTTTGATAATCGCCGCGATATGCGATAAAATCCTGAAAAAAGGCCGGCTCGGAAACCAGTGCTGCTTTCCGCTTAATCTTATAATACTGACGTATTTTGTTCTGTGCTATCCGATACATCCAGGGCCAGAAACTCTCCGCCTTACTGAGACCATCAAGAGATTTAACCATTTGTAGTAATACCTCCTGAGACAGGTCTTCTGTCAATTCGAAATCCAAAGTTACACGATAAACATACGCGCGCAACCTCCCCTCAGCCTTCCGGGCCAGCAAATCTACACTACTGCTATGACCCTGTTGCGCCAGCTTAACCAGCTCGGTCCATGTTTGTTCTTCACTCATAGAATATTGTTCGCCTATATGATATAGACGATGGAGGCAAACATTCGTTACAGTTGTTTTTTAAAAAAATGTGAAAAAATCCAAAAATTTTCTTTAATTTACCCCTTTAAGGCTTATTTTGGCCGTTTTTTAGAGATAAAAATCTCCACTTGGAATTCCGCATCGCCTCTTGGCTCTGTCATCTATGCAAAGTATGTGTTTAGCCAGGGAACAGCCATCCCCATCCCAATTAACGACCATTGGGATGAGACTGTCACTCAATAGAATCGATGGACAAGGGGTGGCAGCCTCAAAGCCGCAGGCTTTGGGGATGGTCGCAAATGATAAACTCCGGCTAAACACATACTTCGCGGGAATGACAGATTGTGTTATCTTCTTGTTATTGAAGCACTTACCGTTTCACTCGGCTCAATAACGGTCGGTTTGAGAATATAAAAACAATCCCTGCCGGATTGAGTAGCGGTTGACATGCTCGGACAGTGTCGCCGTATCGTTTGCTTAAATGCGGCGTATCCTTTCCAATTTCGGTCCGGCTTGTATTGTGAATTACTCGTACTGAATTCCAAACGCACGGTAAAAAACCTCGGATGCTTTACGAAGCGAATCCAGCTCCGATGGGTCAATTTCACCATCATCCAGTAAAGCCATAATTGCCTTTTGCCAGGCATTTTTCGCTTCGGTGTACTGCTTGGCCTTTTCCCTGGCAATGCACGAAAGCTCGGCCTTTTCCAGTTGCTTCATTATTTTTTGCAACTGCTCTTTGGACGGTTCGGTTTGTGCCGCTTCCGTGTAAAAATCGTAAATCACATCGTTGCAGTGTAAGGTCCCGGTTTCTTTGTGAAGCGAGTAGAAATGCCGGCGCGCTTGCTCAAGCAGCTTCAATGCCTGTTTTGAGTCCTGTTTTTTCAAAACATTTTCAGTTTGCCGGCTGAGCACGTAGAGTTTTTTCGTCCACACGCACCAGTTCTCCGCCTTGGAAAAGCGAAGGGGATAGGTCTTCGCCGCTTCGGCATAGAGCTTTTTGACGTTGGCCAGATATACTTTGCGATATTCCTGCTCGGCCTGCTTCAGGTTGCCTTTGTCTAAGCAATCCAGCGTTTTGATGTAGCCCTCACTTAGGCGGCTCATCCAGCCGTCCCACAGCTCATCGAGTTTTTTTGCAGCCAACTGACTGCGAGGTGGAGAGCCTCACCCGCATTTGGCATTTTGAGGAATGGCCATCACCAGGATAGCAGCAATGACCACTGTCGGAATTCTGGTTTTCATATTTCCGTCTCCATGATACTGCTGTATTTATGATACTCAGATGCCTTAGCCTTGTCAATGATTTTCCGGTATCTTTTTCCGGCGTCTTTTTCCGGCATCTATCCGCCTTCGACTCCGACTTTTATAACTAAATCTGTTATCGGCTTGCCCTTTTCAACTTTAATACGCTTGAAATCCTTTTGCAGGTTCATTCCTCTGCATCGATATATTATTCTATGATCACCTTCCGGTAGAAACAATTCCCAACTGCCATCTTCCTTTATCTGCGAATACGCCGATTGCGTTCGTCCTTCGGCGGTACGTACGTAGGCATACTCTCTGTCCTCAAGTGGTTTTCCGGTAGCTGCGTCGATCATCGTACCGCTGACCGAAATACCTTTTTCCATTTCAATAATTGCATTGACGGTCTGGCCCGCTTTAACCTCTACCTGGCAGTCTGAACAGCAGATAAGCTTACGTCCTTCCTCGGTGGACGAATCTGCAGATAGCTTATAAGGGCCCGGCTTACAATGATCATAGCTAAAAGAGCCGTCCTGCTCGGCAGGCACATACTCCCTCACTCTGCGATCCGATATCATCTCCAAGAGTATTCTGAGCCCGTCGGGCAACTCGCCGGCATCCGTTAGTGTCACTCTGCCGGTTATTGTTCCGGTCCGCGATAATCTGAAAACGGAATCGTCCGTACTTTTCGCGGAAAGCCATTTCTGCTCTTTGGAATAGCCCGGCGCCGATACATCCACACTTATCTGGTCTTTGATGCTGAATCGGGGGAATTCTACGTGTCCCCGGCTATCCGATTGAAACTCAATGTCCCGTTCTTCTCCAAAAAA
>DQCG01000096.1 GCA_003533825.1 Phycisphaerales bacterium | reverse complement strand
GTTGGCCAGGCCGTCCTGGACGTAGATGCCGATAAAGCTGAACTTCGGCGGGGCGCTGAAATCCGAAAACGCAAACTTATGCGCTCGCGGCAGCAACGCCCAGAAGTCGCCGAAACCACCGAAATGATAGATGGCGGCTGCAAAAAGTCCCATGCCGGCGACAAGCAGGATAATTCCCTGGACAAGGTCGGTCATGATGACGGCCGTTTGTCCCCCGATGTAAACGTATAACGCCACAGCGACGGCGGTAACGATTGCCCCGGTCATTATCTCCCAGCCGAGCAGCGTGTGCAGCGTCCGGCCGAGCGTGATTAGATTGATACCGATGTAGCCGACGATGTAGAACAGGATGATGACCGTCGCGGCGACGCGTGTCTTTTTATCGAAACGTGATTCCAGGTACTCGGGGACAGACGTAATTTTGTTGTAATATACGATGGGCAGCCAAACCAGCACCAGGATAGGCATCCAGAACCAGTCGTTAAGGTAGGACTGCGTGCTGGATATGCCGTACCTGAATCCCGCTGCGCTGTACTTGATGAAGCTGTAGCTCCCGACGACCGTGGCGACACACGAAAAAGCAATGAGCCACCATGAAAACCTCTGCCCGCCGAAGAAGAAGTCTTTGGTCGTTCTTGTATACCGGCCAAAATACAGCCCGAAACCCAGCACGGCAACGAAATAACCCAGCATTACCGCGTAGTCCAGATTTCCACCGATAGCCTGAGCAATCATAGCGATCCTCCGTTTGCCCAGTTAGGCGACAGGAACGTAAAGATACACATAATGCCAAGCATGAAGAAGTAGCCGCCGACGAGTATAAATAGAAGCCGGCGGTCTTCGGCGTTTTTCAGGTTAAGATATCCCCCGCGCAATCCGCACCAGATTCCGACGATACACAAAAGTGCACCGATACCGAACTCGCAAACAATCGGCCAAACTCGCAGCATATCCACTTGCTGTTTCTCCTGTTCTTAGAATTCCAATATTTACTTTCCGGCGATAGTTCGCCAGGCAGCTAGGTTGGCTTTCACCTGCTCTCGAAGCCATTCCGGGCGGTTGGTGGTAATTCCATCGACACCGAGTTTTATCAGCCGGATTGCCTCTTCCGGATCGTCCACTGTCCAGACGTAGAGCTTCTGGCCCGAAGCTTTGACCGCATCGACAAACTCCTTATTTACGCCGGCATAATGAACGTCGAGTCCGTCGAGGCCCTTATCCTTTACCGTTTGAACAAGTTGCGGATCGTGAGGAATCCACTGCTCGGTTTCCTTGATCTTTTCGGTTCCCTTGAGCCAGTACGTGGGAACGTCGATCAGTTGCTTGGACATTGTCACTGTTTCCAGGTCGAATCCGATAATGACGATTTGGGACATTTTGCCGCTATCGGCCAGAAGCTCCCTAAGATAGGGCAGAATCTCTTGTCCGCATTTGATTTCGACGTAGAGTTTCCGGCCATGGGGGATTGTCTCGACGATATCGGCAAGAAAAGGGATTTTCTCGCCGGCGTACTGGTCGGACTTAAAACTGCCCACGTCGAGCTTGCGGAGCTCTTCGGAGGTCGCATCGACGATATTCACATCCGTCCCGGCCGTCCGCTCAGTGGTGCCGTCATGGATGGCGACAATCTGATTGTCCTTTGTCAGATAAACGTCCACTTCCACGTCGGCATCTTTTTCCCAGCCGAGCATAACCGAAGCCATGGTGTTTTCCGGGGCTATATACGAAGCACCTCGGTGTGCGATGATTTCCACGGACTTCGTACACCCTGATACGGCGACAATCAATATACAAAATAATCTAAAGATAATAAAACGCTTCATTGCATACCTCTCATTTAACCATGTTGTTACAGTGAATATTCTCGAATCTTATTACAATCTGTCATAACGAATTTCAGCCACTCAAGTATAATACACAATTCCGTCCCTGTATGAAGAAAAAAAGGCCGCTGATTAAACAAGAATTTGAGTAGACCTGACATGCATTTCCCATATTGTTATACATGGGATTTCTGAACACAGATTTTTCTTGACGCCATGGCAATCAATATGGTATATATAGAATCATTGGGTTTTGTGAATTATTATCATAATCCGATTAAACGGCGAAGGAGGCTGCAGCAAACCACAGATATACTATCCGTCGCATATATAGATTAAGAAAAATTTTACAGTAATGGACGTCGCCGGTCTTATTGTACAAACCTTTTTTGAAGGAGAGCTATTATGTGCCGAAAATTAATGTGTCTCATATCTTCTATTATTGTGCCGGCCTTGATTCTGGCGAGTCCGGTGATTGCCGCCGATCCTTCTCTTGTCGGATGGTGGAAGTTCGAGGAAGCAAGCGGGACATTATTGGATCAGAGTGATAATCATAATGACGGCACGCCTTTCAATGGTGTGCTTTATCAGCAGGCCGGCCAGGAAGGCTACGCCCTGGGATTCGACGGGACGGACGATTATATCGTAGTAGGAACAACCGGAAGGCCGACCGATACGTTCAGTTTCGGAGGATGGTTCAAAACATCAGCCACACACGAAATAGAT
>DQCG01000213.1 GCA_003533825.1 Phycisphaerales bacterium | reverse complement strand
ACACACCAGGCTAAACATGTACCCTGCGAAAGCAGGGATCCAGGAACGTAATGAGAAAATGGATTCCCGCTTTCGCGGGAATGACAAGTTGTGTTATGGTACTTTCACTGAAGGGTTTACTATTTGACTCGTTTCAAAAACGGTCAGTTTGAGTAAGTAATTAATGCTCCGCATTATTCTAAAAAGAGGAGACAACTATGAGACTCAGGAAATACTGTACAAAAATCCGTAGAATCATTTATATTAACAACGTAAAGCGAATTATTGTTTTTACACTAATTTGCACTCTTTACTGCAGCAGGGCGGCGGCGGAATTCGTTCCTTTTATGATTCCAGCCAGGCCCGACGTTAACTCGCCGATTGCTGTAACGTCTTACGAGCCGATTCTAATCAATAGTGACCGCCTGCTGGCGGATGGCGGCCATTTCTATCGCGCCGGAAAGCGGATTCGCCTCTGGGGCATGAATCTCTCCTTCGGGGCGAATCTGCCCACGCACGAGGATGCCCCGTTTGTCGCCGCCCGGCTGGCTTTCGCCGGTGTCAACAGCGTCCGATGTCATCATCTTGATACGTCACGGTGGCCACGAGGTATCTGGAACGCCGCCGACGGTAAAGACATCGATCCCGAGGCGCTGGACAGGCTGGACTTTTTTATCAATCAGCTTGCCCTTCACGGCATCTGCGTCAATCTCAACCTGCACGTCGGCCGGGAACACAGCGAGTACATTGGGCTGCCCGATACGAACCGTGGATATGACAAGATTACCAATATTTTCACGCCGGAGCTGGTCGATGCCCAGAAAAAATATGCCCGTCAAATGCTGAGCCATGTTAATCCGTACCGCGGGATCCGTTACGCCGACGATCCGGCGGTGGCGATTGTCGAGATAACCAACGAGAACAGTTTTTTCATGTGGTCCAGCGACGAAACTCTGCGAACACTGCCGACCTACTATGCGGATATTCTGCAGAAGCAGTTCAATGCCTGGCTCGTAAATCGCTATGGCTCGAACGAGAAGCTGCGCGAGTCATGGTCCGAGGGCGTCCAGCAGCTTGGAGAGAACCTTTTAAGCAACAGTGATTTGCAAATTACAGGTCCGGCCGGGTCTGTCCCGAATAACTGGCGCCTGGAGCAGCATGAGGGCTGCCAGACTTCACTCTCCCGGCGTCAATATCGCTCGAAAGATGCGCTGTTTATCGAGATCGCAAAAGCTGACGATGCGCAGTGGCACCTGCAGTTGAACCAGGGCGGGATTTCGGTCGCGGCGTGGCAGTATTACACGGTGATTTTCGAGGCAGCGAGCGACCGGCAGAGAGAATTGAGCTGCAACGTCGGCCAGGCGGCAAGCCCCTGGGGAAATCTCGGACTGTCAAGGCAGGCGGAATTGACTAATCAATGGCAGACTTTCAGCTTCGGTTTTGTGCCCACTGCCGATGAAAATAACGCCCGCGTTAACTTTGCTTTCAGCGGAAGCACAGGCCCGGTGTACCTTGCGAATGTCCAGTTCCGTCCCGGCGGCAGAATGGGCCTGGCCGAAGGTGAAAATCTCGATGCCGGCAGCGTTTCATTGTTTGCCGATAATGAAAGCCCTCAGCGGGCGACCGACCGGATGCTTTTTCTCGCCGAGACGGAAAAGAGTTATTTCGACGGCATTCGGAACTTCATCAAAAACGGTCTCGGCTCCGGGGCACTTGTCACCGGTACGATTGTCTTCGGGCCGCTGGGGCTTTATACACAGAGTGACATGGACTTCATCGATACTCACGCGTACTGGCAGCATCCGCGTTTTCCGGGCCAGCCCTGGGACGCCGGCAACTGGCTTATCGACCAGAAGCCCATGACGGATTACCCCGACGAGGCCACCGTCTTCAATCTGGCTGCGAAGCGCCTGGGCGGCAAACCGTTCACGCTGAGCGAGTACAATCATCCCGCCCCGCTCGACTCGCAGGCCGAGTGCGTTCCTTTGATTGCTTCCTTCGCCGCCGCCCAGGATTGGGATGGAATATGGCTTTACACGTATAGTCACAGCTCCGACGATTGGAATCGTGAGTACATGAACAGCTATTTCGATATAGACACGAATCCCGCCAAGTGGGGTTTCATGCGTGCCGGGACGGCTATCTTTCGCCATGGCGGAATTCAGCCGTTGAGCGGAATCTCGCTGATTCCGTTGACCGGCCCCGGAGAAATGCTTTCATCGCTGGCGAATCTGCATCTCAAACATGGTAGTGACATGTTCGACGTTTTGGCTGAGAGATCGCAGATTGCCCGCTACGAAATGCTGAAGACTCAATACGTTTCTGCTTTTTCCGGCCGGAGTGTCTCGAAAGACGCGGATGGTTCGGATCCCGTGCTGAACTGGTTTGTCGAACATGGCCGCGGATTCTACGCGGCGTGGGGATCGTCCGCATGGGCCTTTGCCGGTCACGCGAGCCGGTATGAAGCGTCGACAGAAGGGCGGATATCCGTGACATCCCCGGGTTTTGTCACAATGACGGTTACGGCACTCGACGATGCTGCTATAAATGAAAGCCGAAAGATTCTGGTAACTGCCTGCGGCCGATGCGAGAATACGGGCATGATATTCTCCGATGACCGCCGAACGGTCGGCCGTGACTGGGGCGAGTCTCCTGTGCAGATAGAGGCCGTCGAGGCGGTCCTGATTCTGCCGGAAGGCCGCTGGAAATGCCAGGCGCTCGGAGCAGATGGGATGCCGGGCGGAAATGTGCCTGCTTCGGACAGGTCTGGCAAGGGCCTGCTGCGACTTTCGCCGCAGTACGAAACCATGTGGTATCTTCTGACACGGTAGGTGATAATGGATATTCATACAACGAAAGGTGTTTATAATGAAGATTTCGAGAAGTTTAATTACGCTGCTGATTTTATTAACGACCGCAGCAGCATTTGCCGGTAATGAGGACAAGTATGTTTCTGCCGTGCAGACGTTTGCTGATAACGTCCTCAAGTACGGCAAAGACACGTATGGACCCAAACATACGCCCTTGTTCGTCGATGGGCTGAACATCTATACCTACGAGCCGGTGAAATGGAAGAGGGACGGCAAGGTATGGATTCTATCCAATCTGGCGAGCCAGCAGAACCTGTTCCGTGTGCTGGTTGGTTTGACGGCGCTGACGGATGATGCGAAGTATCGCCGGACTGCCGTGGAGGCTATTGAGTATGCGTTCGCCAATTTACGGAGTCCCAACGGATTGCTGCATTGGGGCGGACACATTGCCTACGATGCCCAGGCCGATGCACTTTGCATGGAGCAGTACTCGCACGAGCTGAAATGCCATTATCCGTACTACGGGCTGATGTGGCAGGTCAATCCACAAGCAACCAGGCAATTTCTGGAGACATTCTGGGCGGCACATATCCTGAATTGGTCGAATCTTGAGATGAACCGGCACGGCAGTCCGAAGAAGCAATTCGGCAATCCGTGGGCCAATGAATATGAAGGCGGGCCGGTCTTCTTCTGGGGCACGGGTCTGTCATTCCTTAATACCGGCAGCGACTTGTTCTACGCCGGGGCGATGCTGTCAGGACTGTCCGGCGAGAAGGCGCCGCTCATCTGGAGCAAGCGCCTTGCCTACAGATATGTCGAGACGCGAAACCCCAAGACAGGAATCGGCGGCTACCAGTTCAATCAGAGCAAGACGGCCTGGTGCAACGGTCCAAGCATCCGGGGAGACCGCGCCCAATATCAGTACGGCGACGATTTCAAGGGGCATTTTGTCGTCGAAGGAACGCTGTTTCCGTGCTACGGCAACACACCCGCGGTAAGGCCTCAGATCTGTCAGTTCCTGCTGGGAGAAGTTTTGGGTGACGAAGGCATAGATTATACCCAATGGGCGCTTGAGGAACTGACCGCCTGGGGCAAGGTCGCGTATCGTAAGAAGGATAACTCATTCATCCCAATGCTGACGGACGGCACCAGCATGGAAGGCTATGTATGTAAGAAGGACGGATATTTCGGGCCGAAGGGCAGGGTTCTTAAGGCGGGGCGTGCCGGGCCGATGGATTTCTGGACGTATGCCCTGGCCTCTCGGAGGACGGACGACGCCTTCATGTGGGAGATGGCGCGGAGTATCGTGCGTGGAAACGATCTCGGCGACATCGGGGTGACGGCCGGGGACGAGCCGCACCTTCCGGATCATACGCGTTGTGCAGCCTATGCCGCTCTTCTCGGGTTTCTCGAACTCCACAGGAAAACAGGAAAATCCGCCTATTTGAACCTGGCGAGAAAGATTGGTGACAATATTGTAACGAACTATTTTCATGAAGGTTTTTTTGTGAGAAGCCGGAAGCATCTTTACACGAAATTTGACGCCTTGGAGCCGCTGGTGCTGCTGCATTTGCATTGTGCTCTCAAGAGAAAGCCGGCGACCGTGCCGAGGGTCTGGCCGAGCACATCGTTTTTTCACTGTCCCCATGATGGTAAAGGCAGAACGTACGACAATAGCGTCATATACAGCCGGATAATCCCGTAGGAGAGATGGTCATGTCAAAAACTCATTGTGTCGGATTCGTATCGTTTCTTTTGTCGGCTGCCTGCACTGCGTTTGCGTTCAACGGGCATATTGTCAACGAAGGGCCGCTGGAACTGAGAATCAGTGACATTACGGATGTGACGATGTTGAACGCGCCGCGGGAAGTGGAAGTTGCCGTCGGCAACAAAGGTCAATCTTCGCTGAAAGTCCACTTGCGGATAGCCGATCTTGTGGATGAATGGTATGCAGTAGGAAAGGAGGCGATAAACGTCACTGTCTCTCCGGGTAAGAAGGCCAAGACGACTTTTCGGATAGCTGCAGGAGAAGGAGCGTGTTCGGCGTTATATCCGGTTCATATATATGCCGATTTTCGGCACGAAGGCCTGACTGTCACGGCACACGCAGTGCAGATATTCGAGTCGAATTTCGAGAAGCCGGCCACTTCATCCGGGCAGCCGCCGCAGATGCCGGTAAATGTGGTACCGGATAACGGCGCATTGCCACTCCGGCTGCTTCGGACGCACCGGGTGGCATGGAGCTATTACGATAAGCCTCTGGTTTATATGCCGGTCGGCTGGCAGGGTTCCTCCATTGAATCGTCCGCCAATCTTTCTTACGGCACCATTACCCGCGGCGCGACAAAAAACGCGTTAGTAATGCATCCGCCCTGGAAGCCGGGCGGTGGAACAATCTTCGCCGAGTATTCGCTGCAGTTGCCGGATTCGATTCCGATTAAGCTGGTTTTCGCCAATGCCATCCGGGATCATTCAGACACCGAGCCCGCAAGCGACGGCGTGACATTTCGCGTCTGGGCCGATGGCGAGAAACTCTTCGAGCGTCACACTGACAGCAAAAAATGGCTGGATGCCCAGGTGGATTTGAGCAGGTTCGCAGGAAAGCGGATACTGCTGCGGCTGGAAAGCCACCCGGGGCCTAAACGCAATACGACATGTGATTCGTCCTTTTGGGGCGAGCCGATGGTCGTCGCGGGTGAACTGCCCGAGTCCATCACGAAAGCCGAAAGAGAAGCCTTGCGCCGGTCGGCAAGGACGCTGGTAAAAACAGGTAACGGCCGGGGCTTTCTTCTTAATCTTGATGGGCGATACCGTGCGGCGGTTATCCCGTCCGAACAGGGGCCGGTCGATGCGATGATCGCTATCGGCAACGATGATAAATGCGTTGTGTTCGACGGCCTTAAGCTCACAATCCTCGGCAGGGAAACCTCCACGCTTGGCAGGGGAGCCGGGACATGGCGGCACGAAAATCAGGTTCTGACCTGCAGGCAGCTTCTTCAGGTCGAGGGGCGGGATGTCGAACTCGTGACGCGGATCTGGTCCGAGAAGGGCGGTCTGCGGATTAAGGTTGCTTGCCCGAAGCGGATTACGGACTTCGCGGCGGGCCCGGCCGACCAGCGAGCACCGCGCGTGTACTACGGGCATGGATATTGTATCGTCGAGCCGGAGGCGTTCAGGGCCGGTTTCGGGGGACATAATTTGTCAACGAGCCACGTCGGCTTCGATTTCGATGGCGGACTGTCGCTGCTGGTGGCATGCGATAATCCGCCGGACTATCTGGAGGTTAATCCCGGGCAGAAGATTTATTCTCTTCACACGCATCTCGATGCGACTATGACTTTTGTGCCGGGTGATAAAGGTGCGTTTGACTGTGCCCGGAAATACCGTCCTTTGTACGACAAGCAGCGGGCCGGCGGTTTCGAGAAGAAAGTCGGGCGATTTGTTTTCGATATCTGGGGCGGCCGCTACGCCGAGATCGCCGAGACGATGAAGCGAATGATTGCCTACGGGCTGACGGATTCTCTGCTGACGGTGCACGTCTGGCAGCGGTGGGGATATGACTATCGCCTGCCCGACATTTATCCGCCGCAGCCGCAACTCGGCACGGTCGGGGATATGCTCCGGATTGCAGCGGTCTGCGGCGAGCACGATATCCCGTGGGGCTTGCATGACAACTATATCGATTTCTATCCTGATGCGGCCGATTACAGCTACGATGACATCTGCTTTACCGAGCAGGGCGAGCCGGTGAAGGCATGGATTAACAGGGGCCGGGATGCCCAGAGCTATCGCTGGCGGCCGGACCGTATTATGCCGTTCATAAAACGCAATATGAAATTGATAAAGCCCAATCTAAGGCCGACTCACTATTTTATCGACGTGTTCACATCGCTGACGTGCTTCGATTTCTACGACAAGCAGGGCAATTTTCATTCGATGCTCGAAACCCGCAAAAGCTGGGGCGAGACCTTCGCATGGATACGGGACTATCTGGGTGACAATGCGCCGATGACATCGGAGGCGGGGCACGATCAACTGACCGGTTACCTTGACGGCTCGGATTGTCAGCACCTGCAGATTACGCCGGAGAGCAAGAGCTTCTGTATAAAAATCATCTGTAAGGATTGGGAGCGGGTGCCGTGGTTCGATGCGGTGCTGCACGATAAATTCAGCCTTCACGGCGTCGGTTATTCCAGCCGCTACCAGGGCGGGCGTGACAGGCAGGGACACGGCATAGAGAGCGACGATTACGTCAGCGCCGAGATTCTCGAAGGCCACGCCCTGATGATCGACCGTGGTGCGTTCGGCCGCGGCGCCGTTCGGAAATACTGGCTGGCGCAGGATTTTGTCCGCAGTATCGTGCTCGATGAAATCGAAAGCGTCGAATTTGTGCGCGGCGATATCCATAAGCAAATCATCGTATGGAAATCGGGCGCACGCGTTTATATCAATCGGGGCGCCGATGATTGGAATGTGGCCGGTAAGACGCTGCCGCAGTATGGATACTTTGCGCGGAACGGGCGGATTGGGTCCGGCATCGAGAGAATTGATGGCGTGATCGTCGAACAATCCCGCGGGCCATCGGGCGATTATTTCAACGCCAGGGCGTTTAACCGGGACGGCCGGCGTGAAATCCGGGCCTCGGGGCGATGGAATGAAAAAAAGGTGCCGATTGATTTCGGTCCCGTAATCACCGAAGGAGCATTCCGCTGCCGGCAAAAGGAAAACTTAATTGTTGTCACGCCGCTGCCCGGTATTGACCCGTTCACGATTGAGGTGTGTATCGACAAGTTGACAAATAATGGCGGCCTGCGAGTAGAATCAATCTCCGCCGTGGATGAAAATGGTGAAAAAATCCGCAGCGTCGAATATGAAACCACCGCGGATCGCGTAAAATTCGGGACACGGAGCAAAGAGTTTGCGTATCATATACTGTTATTGGAAGGATAAACCGATGAATAAGACTGTAAATTTTGTTGCTGCTCTGGCAGTTGTTTTAGGTTGCTCTTTGACAGGTTCCGAAAAGTCGCTCGCAACAGAGCAGATTCTTTTCGAGCTTGGCAGGGATTTCGATATTGGCTCGATTATAACGAGCGATGCGAAGGTCTCGCGGGCGGCATCGGCAGGATTGCGGATCGAAACCGGCCACAAGAAACCGTGGCCGGGAATCACATTAAAAGCCCCGGCGGGAAAATGGGACCTGTCGGAGTACGAGTATATCTCCATCGATGTGAAGAACGCCTCTGACGAGCCGATTGCCGTTAGCTGCCGTGTCGATAATCCCGGCGCCGACGGCAGGAAAAACTGCGTGACCGAGAGCATTACGCTTACTGGTGGTGAACAAGGGACTCTGACGGTGCGGATTTTTCCCGTGCCCTGGAAGCTATCCGAGCCGCTGGAATTAATCGGCATGAGGGGCTATCCCGTTCATGCAGGCAAGGTCGATACGTCAAATATCACCCAGATGCTTTTTTATGTCGCCAGGCCTCGTATTGACCATGTTTTTGAGATCAGGAATATCCGCGCCGGCGGCAGCGT
>DQCG01000212.1 GCA_003533825.1 Phycisphaerales bacterium | reverse complement strand
GGCGCACGCTTTGTTTTTTCAACTAAGCAACGAATTAAAACCTCAGATTAACCCAGCGTGGCCTCGGGCTTCGCCCTTGGCCGCAACCAAAAAATTTAAGGTTGGCTCTTGCGAATCCGGCGAATGTTTTTCGCCTCCGCCTTTCTTTTCACCGCCTCAGCTTTTGGTGAAGGCGGCGAAAAGCTTCACTACGGCGAAAAACAAAAGGCCAAAAGTACCTTTTTGAAAAAAGTCTTATAACATATTACAAATAAATAGGTTACATTTGACTGTTTAAAAAACACACACAAAGAACAAGAAATTGAAAGATTGTAGTACGAAGAAATAATCAATCGTAAATCGCAAGTCATAAATCATAAATAGCAAAGCTTTCTGTCTCCTGTATTCTGTATTCTTGTTTTTTATGAGACTGTAGCATCATTACAGAGNNATATTCACCAGGTCCAAACATTTCGATAACCTCCAACATAGATTTAGATTTCTATGTTGGAATATCGACCTTTTGAACCAAAATGCGCCAAAAAAACTCTGTATTGTTGCTACAGTCACTTTTTTATGCTTTTTTTACTTTTTTTAAAAATTATAGGTAACATTTAGCCCGCGAGAAACGCTGTACTATAAAAAGGTTGACTTATCTCATGGGCTGAAACCGGTGAGATACGCTGTATGAAATAGAAAGACGGATTATTTTTGTTCTGGGTTGGACAACTGATATAATGTGAAATGGCAACATTGACCAAGCTTTTCAATTGATTCCGGCAGAAGACAGCATATCTGAGATATTGATTATTTCGTGGAAGACAGGCTTTTGCGGGTGAGTATTTTGGTAAGGCCGTGTGACGTAGATTTTAATAGGTTGAGTGTCCCTCGTTTTTCTAAATTCGGAGGTTTTGACTATGATAAAGTTTCCTTGCAAAAGCTGTGGCCAGGAGCTCAACGTTGAAGAAGAACACTCAGGCAAGCGAGTTAAGTGCCCAAAGTGCGGCAGTGTTGGCATTGTACCCGGCAACTCAGACAAGATAAAATTCCACTGCAAGAGTTGCGGTCAGAGTATTAGTGTTCCTCAGATTCACGCCGGCAAGAAAGGCAAATGCCCCAAATGTAAGACTCCAATTGTCGTGCCCTCTCTCAAGAGAGAGCCTGCCGGGTCGGCAGTGTCCGGCCCTTCAATTCCATCGGGCACAGATGAGGACTTGTATGAAGACGAGTCCGATCCCCCGGAAGAAGGGGAAGGCCTGGATCGCAGGCTCATACTTGTCATCTGCGGCGCCGCTGCGGTCGTGGTTGTCGGGCTCATCATTCTTGTCACCGTTGTTCTGCCTTCAGGATCGGGACCGGTCGAAGAACCGGACGTGTCACCACGACAAGAAGTAGCGAATGTAGATTCACAGTCCAATCCGGTTGGCTCTAATACCCAATCGAAAGGGACTTCTGCGCTGCAGCCCCCGAAAGAAGATGTTGCTCCAAAAGAGCCTGCACAGTCTGCGGTTGCCGTGAGCGATGACGTCGGCAATCTCGAACTAAAACTTCGCCTAAAACCCGGCCAGAAGCATCGCCTGCGGCTATACAGAGAATACAACAGTTCGCACACAGTCAGGGGACAGCAGCACGACATTAGCGGCAAACTTACCACAGAATTGGAGTTTGAAGCCGAGCAAGTCGACGCCAATGCTGTTATGCCGTTGAAGGTTACCCATCTGAGGTTTCACGAAACAACGAAAATGGCGGGCGACCAGAGCGAGTACGATTCAGCCAGGCCTGATACGGTTGGCAACTCCCTCTTCGGGCCGATATTCTCTGCGATGATTGGGCGGAGCTTCGTGGTGAAAGTCACGCCTGAAGGAAAGATAGTCGAACTCGAGGGCCTTGCTGAAATGTATCAGCAGATGGCTGAGCCGTTAGTGGAGTACGAGGACAAGGCTACCAAGCAGAGATATACCGGAATGGAGACCAAGGGTTCTGAGGAAGATGCGAAACGGCAGATAGACCGGGCAAATGAGAAATACGGATCGAAAGAGAAAAGAATCGAAGCGACAAGAGAGAAGCTTGAGGATGGCCCTTTCTCGCGCGAGGAAAACATTAGAGATATGCTGGGCCACGTGATAATGTCCTTCCCCGGCGGACCTGTGGGGATAGGCGATTCATGGACGGGGGCTCCATTCTCTATGGGAGATATGGAGATGGGTGATTGCACTTATACTCTGAGAGAGACCAACCAGACCGCCGTGTTGGTGGATACAAGCTTAAAGATTGAGGTGGACGATGAGGTTCCCGCTCGCGCCGACGGCAGTCGCGGATCGTCAAGAACAACTCTGGCAGGTTCCGGCCAGGGATCTCTCGAGATAGACCCTAACACCGGTTGGATGCTTCGCAAGAATGTGACCTTGCGTTACTCGGGAGAGACGAAAACGGCTCCCACAGAGCGGAATCCAAGGGGAACAACAACAGCGCAGTCGATGGAGAACATCACTACTGTCGAGCCGATAGAGTAGACTGTTTCTCCGGCGACGATTTTAGACAGGTATATGCACCAAGGGGCAACAGTCTTCTCAGGATGCGAGCAGGCATCGACGAACTTGGACAGAACTAAGGACAGCGGCATCCAGCGGGCGAGAGTCCCGCCGTGCCAATTGCCCGATTCAGACACGTAGCGATGCCACAGCTCATGGTGGGTAATATTAGGATGTTTAATCCGAGGCACGAATAGAACAGAAACGAAGATAGAAACCGGAAGGAGTTTATAATGAAACTTTGTTGGATAATATCGATTGTGTGTCTGATTTGCTCCGTATCGTTTGCCGATTACCAGGAGCTGGCGGCCCTTAAGCAGTCGAGTCACCAGGCACTCGGTGGTTATGCCCGGCGGCTGGCCGGAGTGGACGCGAAGTTCGAAGGCACCGTCAAGCTCGGAGAGCAGTTCAAAGCAGTCAAGGACGAAACAAAAGTCGATATGTCGAAACTTACTTATCAAAGCAAGCACTACTGGCGGGCCGTGCTTGAGATGACTCCTCAGGATTCGTCGATTCTATTCGCGCATGCGCATCTTCACGGAGCTCGCGGCGAAACATCTCTGGCCGACACATATTTCCTTCTGGGCAGTCTTACGGCGGGAAAAAGCCACCGCTCCGATATGGACAGGTACAAACGCCTCAGAAACGAACTGAATAAAAAGGCCGGCGAGGAGATTAACAAGGGAATCAAGTATCATGACCAGAGGCAATACACTAAGGCGATTGAAGTGTATGATAGTGTCATAGCCGAACACCCCAACTACGCTCTGGTATACTACGAAAAAGGTTTGTCGTACATGATGATGAGCAAAAACGATCCCAACCTCAGGCAGGATGCAATGCAGATGTACGCCGAGTGCAGGCGATGCGATCCTTTTAACTGGAAAGCATACCAGGGCGGCGATCCGAATGTAATCAGGAATCTCCAGGTGTACTTGAAACAGGTTCATCCATTCGCCTCCGGCAAGCAAAGGACCAAAGAGAGCTTTGTGAGTTTCGCAGAAGGCTGTGAAGCCATGGAGCTGTACACTCTCGCCGCACATGCGCAGTGGAAACTCGCCTTGATCGATTCAGGCAATATTCAAGTGCATATCAAGAAGTTCCTTGATCTGATTGAGAAGTGTGGTTGCGAGGACGCCGACTTCTTCAGAAAACAGTTCAAGTTCCGATGAACTGGAAATAATAAGCGAAACTATAGACTTTCGGCGTCAATTCGATAATTCGGTTGGCAGAGGCCGGCATGACCCGGTGAGCCGGAACTCCTGCGATTCTTTTAAGATTGTTCATCAGGCAAGTGCACAAGCAAAAAAAGCCCCTACACAAGAACGAACCTGCCCCGATGGATATCGGAGCAGGTCGTTTAACGTGCTGCTGCTTTCGATGCTATAATGCTAATTTTTCGCCGAGGCACTATAGCGTAAACCGACGTTTTATTGGAAAAATCTTAATCCCTATCTTTGCTGTCTGCGTGAGCCTTCCTGGCCGCCCTGACGGCCGCCTTGAGGTCTTTGACCGCCCTGGCCCGGCCTTCTGCCGCCAAATCCTCTGCCTCTGCCGGCCAGCCTGGTAAGAAGCTTGCCTGTTTCCTCGGCCTTCTCCTTGGTTGCCGCTTCCTGGATGGGCTTGAGGTCGGCAGTGTTGATTATCATAAACTGTGCACCTTCAGCCTCAGGCTGTCTTCGGCCCTGAAGCAGGGCAACCTGCGTCACAATAGCCTGTAGTGCCTCCCTGCGGCTCCTGAAGGCGGTCATTAGTTTGTTTCTCTGCTCCTCGGAAAGGTCCTGGAATCCGCCCTGAGGCCTTTGAACCTGCATTGCAGCCTTGAGCTTGGCTATTTGCTGCTCAATCGCCTTGACGGCTTTTTGCTGGTCTTCTGCGCTCATCCGAGCACCTCTAAAGCCGCCTCTTGAACTCATCCGTTCCCTGAATTTCGCTCTCTCTTCCTCGGACATGTTCTGGAATCTTTCCCGCATGGCCTCTCTCTGGCCGGCCCGGTCTTGTGCCTGGGCAAATGTGGACCACGCCACGGCAAGAACCGCCAGAATGACAACGATTGGTATTGCATACCTCTTCATTGTATGAGCCTCCAAAATAAGTGAAAAAACTACATTTCGGCCAATTCCCACGGCGGAAATCGGCATTCGGTCATCGCAGTCATAATATAAGGACGCAAATCGAGAGCCTTTTATTGCGACTATCCGTAAAAAGTCCCGAAATTGACGTGATTAAATCGCGTTTTTAACTTCAGCCAGGAAAGTTGAAACTTCAACAATAGCCTTATCTCTATCGCCCAGGTTTCTCTCGACCAAACTCACGATTTTCGAGCCGATTATTACGCCGTCGGCCCCCGCCTTTGCGACCGCCACGGCTTGTTCGGGCGTGCTGATTCCAAAACCCACGCAGACCGGCACGTCGGTCAGCTCTTTTAATTTACCAACCAGACCTTCGGCCGTATCGGAGAGTTTTTCCCTGCTGCCGGTAACACCTAATACAGAAACGGTATAAATAAATCCCGTTGTTTTGGAAGCGACAAGTTTCATCCGCTCCGGATCGGTAACCGGTGTGGCCATAAAGACGGTGTCAAGGCCCGCCGAGGCGGCGGGGCCTGTAATTTCGTCCGCATCGTCAATACTGAGATCGGCGATTAAAACGCTGTTGACGCCGGCCTCGTGGAAATCTTTGAAGAATTTTTCGGTCCCGTACTGGTAAACCAGGTTGTAGTACATCAGCAGGCCGATTGGAATGTCCCTGTGCTCCTTGACCTTCCGGACCAGCTCCAGAGCCTTAGCAACGTTCATTCCGGCTCTTATCGCACGGATATCGGCCTTTTGGATAGTCGGGCCATCGGCAATCGGGTCGGAGAACGGGATGCCTAATTCCAGAATATCGGCTCCGGCATCAATTGACGCTTTTATGACCTCAAGACTCGTATCGAAATCCGGGTCACCAAGTACGAAGAACGGAATCAACGCCGTGTTGTTTTGCTCTTTCAGTTCCGAGAAAACCTGCTTATATGTCTTCATCAACAAAATCCTTCTTCAAACAACTAATCATTCAACAGGGGTCTGTGTTTTTCCACGATCGAAACATCCTTGTCACCCCGGCCGGAAAGATTGACCACGGCGATTTGCTCCGGGTCTAACTTACCCTTCTGGCTGACCAGGTACGCCAGGGCATGCGAGCTTTCCAGTGCAGGCAGGATTCCCTCGGTTTTGGAAAGCAGCTCGAATACGTCCAGGACATCTTCATCTTCGGCCGCGACGTATTCGGCCCTGCCGGTATCTTTCAGCAGGCAATGCTCGGGCCCTACGGCCGGATAATCCAGGCCGGCACTGACCGACTCGGTCTCATCGACCTGGCCCTCATCATCCTGAAGCAGATAAGCCTTCGCCCCGTGCAGGATGCCGACCCGCCCTGCTACCAACGTCGCCGCATGCCTACCTTCGCTAACGCTCCTGCCGCCGGCCTCGACGCCGATGAGACGGACGTTTTTGTCATCGAAAAAGCCGGAGAAAATGCCAATCGCGTTGCTGCCTCCGCCGACGCAGGCCACAACCATATCCGGCAGTCTGCCAATCTGATCGAGACACTGCTGCCGGGCCTCCTCGCCGATGCACCTCTGGAAATGCTTTACAATGGTCGGATACGGATGCGGTCCGCAGGCCGAGCCGAACAGATAGAACGTATCGGTCACGTGAGCGGTCCAGTAGCGAAGGGCATCGTTAATCGCGTCTTTCAATGTCCCCGTGCCGCCTTCGACGCCGATGACTTTCGTGCCACAGAGTTTCATCTTGTGGACATTGACGCTCTGCCGCTCGATATCGGTGACGCCCATGAAGACTTTGGTCTCCATCCCGAACAATGCGCCGATCATAGCGGTAGCCAGGCCGTGTTGTCCGGCACCGGTCTCGGCGATTAGTTTGGTCTTGCCCATATATTTTGCCAGAAGACCCTGGCCCAGCGTATTGTTGACTTTGTGCGCGCCGCCGTGGAGCAGGTCCTCGCGTTTTAGATATACATTGAAACCGACGTACTCGCTGAATCTCTTCGCGTGATAAAGCGGGCTGGGCCTGCCAGCATAGTTTTTCGAAAGGTCCGCAAGCTCCGTCACGAACTGCCGGTCCTCGTAAAAGTTATAAAACGCCTCTTCCAGCTCTTCCAATACCGGAATCAGAACCTCGGGGACGTAGAAGCCTCCATAATCTCCGAATCTGCCTCTGTGCTTCATATTTATCCTCTTAAATGTTGTATATTCTCGAACAGTTCTTTCATCTTATTGTGATCTTTTTTACCGGGCTCGGCCTCGATGCCGCTGCAGACGTCGATACCGTAAACTCCGAGTTTAACCGCCGCCGCGGCGTTATCGGGATTGATGCCCCCGGCTAAAAACACACGCTTGCCGATATGGCCTATGACGTTCCAGTCAAAAGTCAGCCCCGTGCCGCCGTATTTATCCGGGTCGAAAGCATCCAGCAAAACGGCGTCTGTGAAATAGCTGTCGGCCCTCTCGATATCGCTCTGGTTTTTTACCCGTATCGCCTTCATTGTCTTGACATTATGCGAGAGCAGCAACCGGCAGAACTCCGGGTCTTCGTCGCCGTGCAACTGGACCCAGTCCAGCGGGCAGACAGAGTTTGTCTCACGGATATTCTCAATCGAAGCATTCACGAAGACACCTGCAGTATCCATAAAACCCGGCAGCTTATTAATGATATCCGTAGCCTGCTCCGGCGTGACATACCTCGGGCTTTTCGGATAAAAATTGAAGCCCAGCAAGTCCGCACCCATATCCATTGCCGCCACGGCATCTTCATAATTTGTAATACCACAGATTTTAACTTTAGTTATCAACATATTTGTCTCTCGTTACCCGTGAGTCGGTCCGGTAACACGTCTCAGGCTCTGTTTGAGACTTCAATGAGTTTCTCCAGGCAAGCTACGGCATTGCCATCACTAATCGAGGTCTCCGCCAGGGCGATCGCCGAGGCAAAATCGTCGGCTATGCCGGCCACGATTATAGCGGCGGCGGCGTTCAGAACAACGATATCTTTGCGAGGACCCTTGTCTTTGCCGGCAAGGACGTCACGCACTATACCGGCGTTGGTAATCGCATCCCCGGTTCGCAACTCGTCAATCGAAGGCTCGGAAATCCCGAAGTCAACCGGATCGAGCTTCACGGAAGTGATATTGCCGTCGATGAGCTGTCGAATATGCGTGGTTCCGAGAGTGCTAATTTCATCCATTCCCTGGCCGTGAACGACCATTGCTCTTTTGGCGCCCAGCATTTCGAGCGTCTCGCATATTCTATCGAGAAGCGCTTCTTCGGCGACACCCATGACCTGTGCCGTGACACCGGCGGGATTTGCCAGCGGCCCGAGAATATTGAAGGCGGTCCTGAAGTCGAGACTCTTTCGAATAGGCTGAACAAACTTCATCGCGGGATGGAATTTCGGTGCGAACATAAAACCAATGTGAGCCTGGCGAATACATTCAGCCACGCCTTCCGGCCCCGGGTCGATATTGACACCCAGCTCCTCCAGCACATCGGCCGAGCCGCACTTGCTCGTGATGCCGCGGTTGCCGTGCTTTGCCACGTAGGCCCCGGCGCCGGCCGCTACCAGTGCGGCGGCCGTCGAAACGTTGAACGTCTTGACTGCGGCGCCGCCGGTTCCGCAGGTGTCAACCAGGTTATCAATGCCGGTTTCGACGCGGACCGCATGATCACGAAGCGACCGGGCAAGGCCTGCAATCTCAGAAGACGTCGCACGTTTCATTCTCATCGCCGCCAGGAACGCTGCAATCTGGACCTCCGTCACCTCGCCTCCAAATACCATATCCTGAAGTTCTTTCGCCTGATCGAATGTCAGATCACCGCCGTCCAAAATAATTTCGAGAAATTTTGTTATCGTAGCCATTTCGTTCCTTTCCTATCTAACCTTCTCTGCCGTCGCAATAGACAGAACATTTTCGATAATCTTACCGCCGGCCGGGGTAAGAATGCTCTCAGGATGAAACTGCACGCCGAATATCGGCAGCTCTGTGTGGCGGACTCCCATAACAACCGACTCGAACTCGGCGGTTTTTTCCAGGCAATCCGGCATCTCCAGCGCGCAAAGGCTGTGATAGCGTCCGGCCTGCAGCGGATTTTCGACGCCGGCAAAGATTCCTTCTCCATTATGAGTAACTCTTGAGGGTTTGCCGTGCATCGGTTCAGGGGCATGGCCGACTT
>DQCG01000263.1:1755-11426 GCA_003533825.1 Phycisphaerales bacterium | reverse complement strand
CAGAAGGTCACGCCGTGTAAGATGATATCCGCTCATATCTTTTCCCTTTTCTCCTTTGCAGTTAATATTTGAAAATGTCACTAAATATGCCACGGGCGGCGCATGGCCCGGCTGAGCATGCGATTCGCCTGCGGGTCGCCGATGATCCGTTCGCTTTTCGGATCCCATTGAATTTTTCGCCCGCGGAGCATTGCTATATTCCCCAGGTGAGCGACTGTGGCGGTACGGTGCCCTGCTTCCGGCGGCGAAATGGTCGTCTTCCGCGTTTTGACACAATCGAGGAAATCCCGCCGATGTCCCTGGCGATGGTCGCCCGCGGGCCTGGGCAGGTGCAGCTCGTTCGGGCCGATTTTTGTTTTGCGCAGATCGGCCGGATCAGTTTTCAGGCCAGCCCGCGTAATATGCACCCAGCCCGCTTCGCCGATGAACTTTACTCCCTGCGGGATATGATTATTGCTGGCCACGCGCATCACAAGGCCGTTGCCGTATCTGCACTCGAAATCATAGTCCACCGCCGTATTCCACAGCCCGTCTTCGGGAAATACCCCCCTGCCGTGAACTTCCACAGGGCCGGTATCGTCGCAATTCATACCCCAATGAGCAATGTCGATATGGTGACAGCCCCAGTCGGTGACCTGGCCGCCGGAGTAATCGAGGATCCAGCGAAAATTCCAGTGGCAGCGTTTCTCGGTGTACGCAGCCCACGGGGCCGGGCCGAGCCACATATCGTAATCGAAACCGTCCGGGACCGGCATGACCGGCTGTGGATCGATTCGATTGACTGCGGGTCTGCCACCGGGCGGTTTATAACTTCCGCCGATACCCACTTCGACCCGCAGCAGCCTGCCGATTCGCTCGTTGCGGACCAACTCGCAGCCGAATCGAAAATGCTCCGTCGAGCGCTGCCAGCTCCCGGTCTGCCACACGCAATTATAGCGATTCACTTCCTCGACGATCGCTCCGCCTTCTGCGATTGTCCGCGCGAGCGGTTTTTCGCCGTAAATGTCTTTGCCCGCACGAATCCCGGCCATCGCTATTGCCGCGTGCCAGTGGTCCGGCACGACGATACAAAGCGTGTCGATGTCGCCCCGGGCAAGCAGCTTGCGAAAGTCGTTATATTGCGAGCAGTTGCCGCCGTCGTAATGAGCGTTTATTTCCCGAACCGCATCCCGCCTGCGTCCGGCATCAACATCGCATACGGCGACAATCCGGCAATCGTCCTCCTGTAGGAATCCCTTGACGTGGCGCAGTCCCATACTGCCCAGGCCGATTATACCCATCGTAAGCCGGTTGCTCGGGGCTGGACGATTACCGCCGAGCACAAGCGGCGGCACAATAGAGGGTACGGTGACGGCCGAAACGCTGCTCTTCAAAAAACTTCGCCGGGAAATTGTCCGATGTATCTGGCTCATGGTCGTTGCCCGAAAAATATCACGCCTTATCAGCCTCCCGGCGAGCTTCAATCAGCATTTTAATCCATACGCCGACGTAGCGGCCGTGGTCGTGATAGGTCCGCCCGCTGACGAGGTTGCCGTCCACAACACACGGCTCATTTACGAAAGTCCCGCCGCATATTTCGAGGTCGAATTTGCATTTGGTAACGGTCGCCATCTTCCGGCCCTTTACACATCCGGCGTAAGCGGGTATCTCCACGCCGTGACATACGCAGGCAATGGGCTTGTTGGCCTCGAAGAAGTGCCGGGTAATGCGGACCAGGTCTTCGTCGTAGCGTATGTATTCCGGAGCACGACCGCCCGAGAAAAATATACCAAGATATTCCTCCGGCTTGACATCCTTAAAAGCAATGTCCGCCTGCAGGGTGTATCCTTCGAACTCCCGCGTTACCTGCCCATCCCAGTCGGGCGGAATTTCGTGCATGACCATGTGGTATCGCCGCTTTTCCGGCCCAGCCACTACCGGCTCGAAACCATCCTCCTGAAGACGTAAATACGGATAAAGTGTATCGACCGTCTCAGTTGCCTCACCGATTATAATCAGTACCTTATTCATTTCACACCGAATATAAACCTGCCGCAAGCAATTGTCAATATTGAATCAGCCAGCATTTGGATTGTTGTCCGGCCGCCTAAGAGTCTCTGGCCAAATACGACCTTCGCTGCCGGACAATAGATGACAACAACATATCCCAGCCCATGCCGCGCCCATTCCCAAAATCAGGCCATAACGCCATCCAGAAAGTGCAAATCGTCGTCGAAGAATAGAACCGCCGATGAACGCAGATGGATTCAGATTTAGTTTAGCCACAGAGCGCTCAGAGGGCACTGAGAAATAAATCGAAAATCGGCAATCGTAAATCGTAAATGATATGGGCCACAGAGGGCACCGAGCACACAGAGCTACAACATTGTCATTCCCGCGCAGGCGGGAATCCATGTTCTTCACCACGAAGGCATGCCCTGAGCAGAGCCGAATGGGGCACCGAGAACCACGAAGATTGTACGTAGTTTAAACCACGAATTTACCCCGAGAGATAACGGTTTTACCCCCTAAGGGACGAGCTATCTCACAGGGTGAATGAGAATTCGTAGGGTGGCGGCTTGCCACACCAAGACCTTCAACAAAGCCAAAAAAGTACCTGACACCTTTAATTTTCCCCTTATTTATAAAGGGGATATGTAGAGGCCAAAAAATCGCCAACGTATTCAATGTCTATTTTGGAGCTTTCACAAGTACATATAAAATAAAGACTCTTGAACACTGGTAGGTTTGCTTTGACCGCTGCTTTGACATACTAAAGGGGTCTTAAAGGGCCTTATTGCACGACGTCGGGCCGGAATACCCTGATTTAGAACGCATAATTTCCGCTCATCGGTCGAAACTATCTCTTGAATTGAGGCGGGCAATTGTCAAAATGGTATGGTGAATCTCTGACTCAAAAAATATGTAGTTACCATACTTAAGTCACCTCAAATATCGTCCGATATATATATAGTCGAATCGGTAATCCGGTTAACTATATTCTATAGTCTTAATGGGTGCAAGAATGAAGCGCCAAGCTGAACGAGTGACTGAGATGATCGCGGGTGTTATAGCTGTGATGACCCTCGCTGCAGAGTCGGACAGCTTTTCTTTCAGACATTCTATCATAGGCATATTGTTGGTTTTGTTCATTGTTCGGGGTTTCTGGCAATCCAAGACATTTTATGAATCATTGCTTTTCGCAGCAACATTTGTTTTGGCCACGTTGTTAGCATTTGGCAAACTTATAGACTCTGTGCGAGATACTGATTTCTTTCGACTGACTGTGAACCGGGATTTTGCTTATTTATGGTTGTGGTTATCTCTAACCGGCTGGGTGCTTGCTATTGATCTGGTACTCGAAAACAGAAGGCTAAGAGTATTGTCAACGGAACAAAAAGAAGGTGAACTATGAAGTCTGCTTTTTTAGCTTCGATCTTAATATGTGTGATAGCTGGTACTCTTGTAGTGTCAAAGCAGAAAGGAAACGCAGTACGACCCTTGCTTTTGCCCTGTGAAGATAGATGGATGGAATATGCAGAAAAAATGATGAATGTCAAAGGCTACCATATTGCTACGGGTAAGTCTTTAGATGCACTTCAGACAGAGGTCGTTAGAGGTTTGGATTCGAATGAGTCTTGGCGACCGTTTGGAGGAGTAACATATGATCCAAATAAGAAGCAGTACCTTCAAGTAATGGTAAATACCCACCAACCTCCAACATATCCGTAGCCAAATTGCTCAACAAATGAAGAAGTGCGCCGTCCTTCAATTCCTTTGTGGTGAGGAATGTCGAGGAATTCCCTGATTTGTCAACGCTCATCGAGGCTTGGCAGAAGCTTTCTGTTCTGGCATCGCTCTAACGCTCAGGTTGCTCTCCAGCAGAGCCCTATCCTTCAGAGCGATATGGACAAGGTAATAAAAATGAGTTATAATCGCAAGAGTAAATTGGTGCTGCGTAGTGTATTACGCAGTGAATCGTTAAGGCCATTTACACAGTTAGTTGAACACACCTTAAACAGTCACTATCGCCTTCTGAATTACGCATCCAAAATCCCAAAATCCGGGAACATCTATGAGCACAAAAAACTCGCATCATTACTTCCGTCTTCTGTTACTAACTCAATGTTTCTATACCATGTTATACCCATTGTCCCAGCCCACAGCAAACGCATTCTGCCTTTCTATATAAGACAGCGAATCTCACGGGCTTCAGCCCATGAGATAACTCAATGATATTCAATCATCTATATAGACAGCGTATCTCACGGGCTAAATGTTACCTACAAAATTGAAAAAATTCTTAAAAAAGTGAAAAAATCATACGAAATGGGCAAAAAAGGAGGGAAAAAGGCCTGAAATTGACTATTTTCTATCGACTATTGACTATTTTTCCTTCGTGTTGAATAAAAATCAGCGTTTATCAGCGTTAACTTGTGCCATAAGTACCGGCTATTAAATTTTCGACATGATAACAGGACAACCAATGATTCAATTCGTGATAATCAGCGTTAATCCTGTCTAAATAATGGAATTGGTGCGATTCATCGCACCCTACATTTATCTCTCCGCGTTCTCGGCGTTCTCTGCGGTAAAGAACGCCGTGTAATGGAGATTTTTTTAGAAAATCCTTGATTTTCGGGGCTTAATTTAGTATAATACCTAACTAATTGAATATTTACTATTGACGATTGACTATTGATATGAGACGGGATAACAGGATAGCGAGATTAGAATTTTGAAAAATTAAAGTAAAAAGGCAAAATCTTTTATTAACACAGTAATTCAGGTTAATCGTGTAAATCCTGTCTAAAAAAAATGCTATTTGAAAAAACAAACCCAATTTGCTTGTACTGCGTGCTGCGTTCCGCGGACTGTGTTCATAGTTCGGAGGATGGATTCCCGCCTTCGCGGGAATGACAAAAACAAATATCTGCGTTTATCTGCGTTCATCCGCGGTTCTTGACTATTTATAGTTGTTTATTAGTGTTCATTCGTGGTTAAGGTTAATTTGAAAAAACAAAGCCAATTTGTTCGTATTGCGTGCTGCGTGCTGCGTATTGCGAGAACGAAGAACGGAATTGGTGCGATTCATCGCACCCTACACCTATTCCCCGGTGTCCTCTGTGGCCAGAAGAAACCACGAATTATGCCAATGCCTGCTTAATTCGTTCCGGGGTCATTGGGATTTGGCGAACCCTGGCGCCGGCTGCATCGAACACGGCGTTTGCAAACAGGAGCATGGGAGCATAGGATATTTCTTGAAAAACAGGGGCATAACTATAGAATATCCGGTTAGAAGTGTTAATACTTTGACTTGATGTAGAGAATTCGTTGCGAATAGAAAAAATGCTGCCATTCGATGAAGCTCTCAGAATCGCGTTGGATTCGGCTCATAAGCTCGGCAGCGAGCGTGTCGATATCGCGCAGGCGACAAACCGGATATTGGCCGAGGACGTCGAATCGGACATAGATATGCCGCCCCGCGACAGGTCGGTTTTCGACGGCTACGCCTGCCAGCGCCAAGACCTCGCCAATGAGCTGAAGATTATCGAAACGATTCGTGCCGGGATGCCCCCTAAGAAAACTATAGGGCCGAATCAGTGTGCCAAGATTATGACTGGCGCGACGGTACCGGGCGGAGCCGATTGTGTATTTATGGTGGAGTTTGCGGAAAATCCCACAGCCGGTACGGTACGCTTTACCGGCGAGAAGACGGAAGACAATATTCGCCCGCAGGGCCGGGATATTAAAGCCGGCCAAGTCGTCCTGCGCAGCGGCACCCGAATAAGGCCCCAGGATATCGCGGTTCTTGCTTTGGTTGGTCATGCCGAGGTACTCGTAGCACAAAAGCCGAAGGTGGGGATTATCGCAACCGGAGATGAGCTGGTCGAGCCTCACTCGAAACCGAGCCCCTGGCGGCTGAGAAACAGCAACAGTCCCCAGCTCGCCGCACAGCTTGAAAGTGTCGCCGTGGTCGTGACCGATTACGGCATCGCCAAAGATACGACCGATGAGATCGACCGGACATTCAAGAAGGCCGCCTCTGAAAACAACGTGGTTCTCCTGTCCGGCGGAGTTTCTATGGGGGATTTCGATCTCGTGCCGGGGATACTGAAGCAAAATAATATCGAATTATTGTTCGAGAAAATCGCCCTCAAGCCCGGCAAGCCAACCGTCTTCGGAATCGTGTCGAGGGCGTCTCGCCCTCGAATCGCGGGCAAGATGCCCGCGACACAAGTATATTGCTTCGGCCTGCCGGGCAATCCGGTATCGACCTTCGCGGTATTCGAGTTGCTGGTGAAACCTTTTCTGTACAAGCTGATAGGTCACGATTATAAACCGCCAAACGTTCTAATGCCGCTGGATGAAACCATCGGGAGAAAAGTTACGCTGCGGCGGGAGTGGATTCCCGTTACAATAACGGATGCCGGAACGTTAAGAAAAGTCGAATATCACGACTCCGGCCACATTAATGCGCTCTGCGGCGCAGACGGATTGGTCTGTATGGATGTCGGCGTGGCTGAAATTCCAAAGGGTACTATCGTTCAGGTCAGATTGATTTGACGAACGGGTAATTTTGACAGTGTGAAAGATAAACATTGACTGCCTTAGATTATCGGTGACAGACAGATGCAACCTGCAATGCGTCTACTGCCATACCCTGCCCGATTGCGGCCTCATCGAACGCGAATTTGTGTCGCGGATCGTGTCGCGGGCTTCCAGCCCGCGATTCGAGGGCGGGTCGCCCTCGATACAGCGCGGCCAAGATGGCCGCGACACCGGGACGCCCTCGACACTCGGATTCGAAGAAATCCTGCATATTGTGCGGCTGTTCGCCGGGTGCGGGATTACAAAGGTCAGACTTACCGGCGGCGAGCCATTGCTACGGCGTGACATTGTCCGGCTCGTGAGTGAATTTGCCGCTATCGACGGCATTGAGGAGCTGTCCGCGACAACTAACGGCGTCTTTCTCAAATCCCTGGCGGCGGAGCTAAGAGCCGCCGGGCTCCAGCGCGTCAATATAAGCGTCGATTCGATAGACCGTGAAACCTACGAGCGGATAACCGGATTCGATCTGCTGCCGGGAGTTCTTGAGGGGATTCACAGGGCGATAGATGCCGGCTTGACGCCGGTTAAGATCAACAGCGTTATCATAAAAGGCCTGAACGACAGCGAAGAGCAAATCACCGCCCTTGCGGGTTTGAGCGCCGATTTACCTCTAAGCGTCAGATTCATCGAGTACTGCCCGACCAACAATAGCACAAGGCCGGCGACGGATTATGTACCGAACGCAACGGTTCGTGCCGTTATCGAGCGGAAATATGGACCGCTTTCGGGCGCCGAGATGAGCTGCGGCAACGGACCCGCCGAGTATTTCAAAGCGCCGAATTCCGCCGGAACCATCGGTTTCATCAGCGGCCGGTCTTCGAATTTTTGCCGGTCGTGCAGCAGGCTTCGCCTGACCAGTGATGGAAAAGTCATGCCGTGCCTGTACTCGGCCCGCGCCCACGATCTTAAAACACTTATCAGCAGCGGCCAAAGCGACCGGCAGATTCGCAGTTTTCTGAGCCGGATTATCACCGAAAAAGCCAACTACACGAAATCGAACTCGCTCAAAGAAGAGTTTTCCATGTGTAAAATCGGAGGTTGACAGCAGTGACAAACGAACGCGGCATGGTGGATGTAAGCGTCAAAAATATTACCCTGAGGACGGCGAAGGCAAGCAGCTCCATTACTCTCGGCGACGAGGCCTTCCAGACCCTCAAAGAAGGTACATGCACCAAAGGCGACGTGCTCGCGACGGCAAAAGTCGCCGCGATCACGGCGGCAAAATCCACGCCGGCAATCATTCCCATGTGTCACCTTACTCTCATCGAAGCCGTCGACGTCGAATTCAAACCAAGCGAGCATGATAAATCAGTCACAACGATTGTAACGGTCAAATCCTCCGGCAAGACGGGCGTCGAAATGGAGGCCCTGGTCGGGGCAAGCACGGCCAGCCTTACTATCTACGACATGCTCAAGTACACCAGCAGGGACATGATTATCACTGAGACAAAGTTGCTTGAAAAAACAGGTGGAAAAAGTGGCAGCTACAAAAGGCCGGATTAAAGCGATATCAGTATCGAAGCAAAAAGGCATGCGGAAAGCCAATGTGCCCGAGGCCGAGTTGCACGCCGACTTCGGAATCGTCGGAGATGCCCACGCAGGTGACTGGGACAGGCAGATAAGCCTGCTCGAAATCGAATGCATCGACATAATGGCCGCAAAAGGAGCAAATGTCTCGCCGGGCGCTTTCGCGGAGAATATAACCACCGAAGGAATCGACCTGTCGGCATTGAAACTCGGCGGCAAACTGAAGCTCGGCGTCGATGCCGAAATAAAAATCACGCAGTTCGGCAAAAAATGCCACGGGCGATGTAAAATCTACGAGCAGATAGGCGATTGTATCATGCCGCGAAAAGGTGTTTTTGCGAGAGTCAGCCGGGGAGGCTCGATAATAGTTGGTGATGATATTGAGGTTATTGCCGATGGCGATTAGGACGGCGATACTGACAATCAGCGACATGTGCGCACAAGGCAAACGCGCAGATACAAGCGGACAGACCGTCAAGGAGATACTCCCTGAAGACACGTTTGAGGTCTGTCAGAAAACTATCATACCGGACGACTACGAGACGATAACCAGGACATTGAGGCGATTTTCAGATGAGCAAAACATTGAAATCGTGCTCACCACCGGCGGGACTGGGTTGGGCCCGCGTGATGTCACGCCGGAAGCCACGACGGCCGTGTGTGATAGAAAAGTGCCGGGATTCGCGGAAATTCTCCGGTCCGAAAGTTACAAAAAAACTCCCAACGCCGTACTCTCACGCGGTGTTGCGGGATTGCGGGACAACACGCTGATAATAAATCTGCCGGGCAGCCCAAAGGCCGTCCGAGAGTGTTTGGAAATCATTCTGAACGTCCTGCCTCATGCCGTGGAGATGATGCGGGGCGGCGGTCATTAATCGAAGGAGTCACGAAATGGTGTTACTGAAGCTTTTTCTGGCGTTTTTGAAAATCGGATTGTTCGCGTTCGGCGGCGCGTATTCGTTCGTGCCTTTGATCGAGCGAGAAGTCGTGGACAACAACCAATGGCTCGCCAAGGCGGAATTCCTGGAAATCCTCGGGATTGTGAAAGTCTTCCCCGGCGCGATATCGATTAAATTCGCCACCTACACCGGTTATAAAATCGCCGGCGTACCAGGTGCCGTCGTCGCCAACGTCGGCAATATAATGGCACCAGTGTTGTTTATCATGGTGGTCTCGTTGCTATATTCGAAATACAAGAATGTGCCGTTCGTCAAAGGCAGCCTCGGCATGATTCAGTACGCGGTCTTCGCGATGATTATCGCCGTGGGCCTGCAACTCGTGGATAAAACAGGAATCTTCCAATTGAAAAATTCAATCGTCGTACTGGTTGCTTTCGCATTTTTTGTTCTGACCAAAATACATCCCGCTTTTATCATCATGGGCGCGGCCTTGTACGGCGGAATGATCGAATGGCTGACCTCAACATGACACATACGAGAAAATCAGTGAAAGAAATTGTTATCAATATGCAAATTTGTTTATAATTCAACACGTGAAGGCTGGCGGTGTGCCGGCTGGATTCAGCCTGGTAAACCAGATTACCGGAGGATATT
>DQCG01000263.1:0-1686 GCA_003533825.1 Phycisphaerales bacterium | reverse complement strand
CCGACCCGGAGCGATCCCTGCTTGACGTTCTGAGAGAGGATCTGCATATCACCGGCCCGAAGTACGGCTGCGGCGAAGGCAGGTGCGGTGCCTGCACGGTCCTGATGAACGGCAAGCGCACCCTCTCCTGCACGACACCCGTCTCACTGGCGAACAGAAAAAAGATCACGACCATAGAAGGCCTTGCCGAAGGAAATTCTCTCCACCGTATTCAGCAGGCGTTTCTCGACGAGGGCGCGATTCAGTGCGGCTATTGTACGCCAGGCATGATTCTGACGGCCGCGGCGCTGCTTAACGAAAATCCGAATCCCACGGATGAACAGATCGTAGAGTGGATGGATGGAAATATATGCCGGTGCAACGGATATACGAAAATCATGAAGGCCATTCGCCGCGCTGCGGTACAAATCGCGGAGGTGAAATTACCATGATTAAAGATACGAATACCATAGAAATACTTCAGCCCGAGCGTTTTGATTCTGTCGGGGAATCGAGCGGCCAGGTCAAGATAAGCCGGCGTACGTTCGTGCAAATGCTGGGAGCCGGGCTTCTGATTACCATGACCGAAGGTGTCTCCTCGGCCCAGAGACGCCGCGGAGGCGGACGGTCCATTGCCGTAGCGGCAAGAGTACATATCAACTCCGATGGCACAATAACCGTCATGACCGGCAAGGTCGAAGAAGGCCAGGGCTCCCGCGCGGAACTTACACAGGCGGCGGCCGAAGAGCTTCGAGTCAATGCCGGTAAGATTCGCCTTCTGATGTCCGATTCGGATCTCACACCCGATGACGGCAGGACGGCGGGAAGCAGGACTACTCCAAGCACCGTTCCGGCCGTACGCCAGGGCACCGCAACCGCCCGTGAGCTGCTGAGAAACCTTGCAGCCGAGCAATGGAAAGTGGATACCGACGCCCTGAACGTAAAGGATGGTATAATCACGAACCGTAAAACTCAAAAGACTATAACATACGCAGACCTGGCCAGATCACAGAACGTTGCCGAAGCTTTCAAGCAAACCGTATCTTCCGACGTTGCCCTGACGCCGGTCGAGAAATGGCAAACAATGGGCACTTCAGTTCCCAGGCCGAACAGCCGGGACATCGTAACCGGGGCGCATCGATATCCATCTGATATAGTACGGCCAAACATGCTCTACGGCAAAACTCTGCGCCCCCCTGCCTACCGCGCAACGCTCGAATCAATCGATCTTTCAAAGGCCAAAGCGATGAAAGACGTGGTCGTTGTCCATGAAGGACAGTTCGTCGGCTTCGCAGCGCCAACGTCGTTTCGCACGATCCAGGCCATGGAAGCCGTTGCCGGAACCGCCAGATGGAAAACCGTACCGCAGCCGTCCAGCAGGGAGATATTCACTTATCTCAAGGAACATGCCCGCATCGGCGACCGGTCACGACCACGGACGAGAGGCTCGATTGACGAAGCCCTCGCTAATGCCGAGAAGGTCCTGAGCGAAACGTATCATGTGGCTTACATTCAACACACACCGATGGAACCGAGAGCGGCGGTAGCGGAATGGAACGACGGCAAGCTTACCGTCTGGGCGGGAGTTGACGGGCCCCATCAGGTTAGAAGTGAACTGGTTCGAGCTTTGGGCGTTCCATCCGAGCAGGTTCGAGTAATCGTACCCGATATGGGCAGTGGATTCGGCGGCAAACATTCGGGCGAAGC
>DQCG01000427.1:5504-6243 GCA_003533825.1 Phycisphaerales bacterium | reverse complement strand
AAAATTTGGCCGGTTGTGCAAGAAAATTGCCGGCCGGCAAAGCGGATTTTTGGCGGGGCGAGTTAGAAGAAACTTCTCTAAAGGGGCGGGATTTACACTTATCGAGCTTTTGGTTGTGATTGCGATCATAGCGCTATTGATAGCGATTCTGTTGCCGGCGCTTCAACGAGTACGCAAGCAGGCAAGAGCGGTTGTCTGCTATGCAAACCTTAAGCAATGGGGATCGGTACTGGCTCTATATACCGAGGACAACCAAGGACGGCTACCAGAAAAAGGCGGAGGCGCCTTATGGCTTATACGCGGCTCGGATCTTCGCGAAGGTGATCCGAACAGACCAAGTGTATATCAAGACATAAACGCTAAGGGAATAGCATGCTGTCCTATGGCCACAAAGCCTTACAATGATGGTGAAGTGCCAGAAACTTTGTCCGGCTCGGCTTCGTCTCCGTACCGGACAAGGATTAAACCCGGTTCAACTTTTAAAGCCTGGGAGATTACTACTCCCCTTCCACGATTTCGCTGCAGCTATGGATTCAATCTCTGGTTATTTACCAGTCATTTTGATACTTCTGCTCCCAAACATTTCCGGCTCTTCCGACCCCTTTATATTTACCCTATTAAGGGCATGGCCAAAATACCCGTGTTCCTCGATTGTACAGTTCCTATGGTTCCTTTTTTGGAGACCTACACTCCGCCAGTAAACGAGCAAAACGGAGGGGCTTTTTTCATAAACCGGCAC
>DQCG01000427.1:3374-5367 GCA_003533825.1 Phycisphaerales bacterium | reverse complement strand
CCGGCGGCGTGCAGCCCGATGACTGGCCGGAATGGATGAGGAACTTAAAGGACTACTAAAATAATATATACTTTGGAGGGTGTGCCGTAGCAGAGAAAATGCTGTGGCCGGCGGGATGTTGATCCGCCAAAGCGAGTTTGCGAGAAAAAGTGACTGAGTTCTCGGCGCTGAAGGACTGCGCGCACTAAGGTCGGCTGCGTACATGGACGCGTGATTATCACGACAAAGAGACGCCGGTGGCGGAATTATGAAATCCAGGGACGCCTTACCTATTTCTGAGGATAGGAAGGTGACATCATTTTTTGCAAGCCTTTTGGTGGGGCACAGCCCTATCCTAAAAAATAACATTCATCGGTGTGGTGTGATGAATCGCACCATTCTTTTTTTTCACATTGTGTGTGAAATATTTATTTGACAGAAGGTATAATTAAGGTATAATTATTATACATGGAATTCGAATTTGACGATAATAAGAGCGCCAGTAATAAAATGAAACATGGGATAGATTTTAAACAAGCCCAGAAGCTTTGGGATGATCCTGATTTAATCGAGATTCCTGTGAAAACCAGTGATGAGCTGAGATTTCTTGTTGTAGGAAGAATCGCCGGCAAATACTGGTCGGGGATTATTACTTTCAGAGGCGATAAGATAAGAATCATCTCTGTTCGGCATGCAAGAAAAGAAGAGGTAAATATATATGAAAGCTCGTGAATTCGACAAACGATTCGATAACGGTGAAGACGTCTCCAAATATATCGATATGTCAAAGGCAAGAAGACCCGAACAGCAGCACAAGAGGGTCAATGTTGATTTTCCCCTGTGGATGATTCATCTGCTGGATAAGGAGGCAAGAAGGCTGGGTGTACCCCGGCAGTCAATCATCAAAGTCTGGGTCGCCGACCGGCTGGAAGGCGTGTCGTGATTGGGGAAATTGGCTGCGTTCTATTTTTCGCTTAGTTTTGAAGTAAACGACGAATCCACCAGGAACAATCAAAAGACATAAGATGCGATACGAAGGGCCAATCTATAGACCCCCTAGCGAAGCTGACTCGCTATTAATACAGGCAACTGTCGGCTGTCCCCATAACCGATGCAGGTTTTGCATGGTTTATAAAGATGGAATCAAATATAAAGTCCGGCCCGTTGAAGATATCAAGGAAGATATGCTCGAAGCGTTCGATAAATATGGCCGGCACGTCCGAACTCTTTTCTTTCCTGCCGGCAATACCATCGCCATGAAGACCGATGAGTTATGTGAAATCTGCCGGTATGCAAACGAGCTTTTTCCCAATCTCCAGCGCATAACAGTTTACGGCTCTTCTCAATATATCGCCGGAAAAGGGCCCGAGGGAATGAAAAAGCTGGCAAAAGCAGGCCTTTCCCGGATACACGTCGGTCTTGAATCAGGCGATGACGAGATATTAAGACTAATCAAAAAAGGAACCGACAGTGAAAAACAAATTGCGGCCGGCAAGTACGTAATGGACGCCGGGATTGAACTGAGCCTTTATGTTATTCTGGGCATTGGCGGTAAGCAGCGGACAAGCCAACATGCGGTTCAAACGGCCAGAGTTCTTAACCGGATCTCGCCGGACTTCATCAGATTGAGAACGTTTGTCCCCAAAATAAATACACCTCTCTTAAAAGATGTGATGGATGGCACTTTCGTTATGCTGGGTCCGCATGAAGTTTTACGGGAAACTGCTGAAATTGTTAAGCGGCTTGAAGTGGACTCATATCTGGCCAGCGATCACTACACTAATTACATCAATATTGAAGGTCAATTGCCGGCTGCCAAGGAGCGAATGCTGCGAATTATCGAGGCTGCCTTCCAAAGAAGCGAAGAGAAGTTCAGGCCATTCTTCATCGGCGAACAATAGAAATTTGTTAAAATTTACCTGGTTTTACTTATTGCCTATTTCTATTTACGATTGTAGTTGATTATTTCTTCGTGGTTCTTCATGCCTTCGTGGTTAAGATTGACTTTGATCGG
>DQCG01000427.1:0-3255 GCA_003533825.1 Phycisphaerales bacterium | reverse complement strand
GTGTGTATGTGCAGCTCGGTTCGCCTGGCCTCGAAGTCTACATAGCAGAACGGCTGGAGCTTGCCGATTTCTAATTCCGGGAATTTTACGAACACGCCCCTGTTGCGGGCGAAGCGCTCCAGGTCGGTATGGCTCTGCTTGTAAAGATTGGGACTCATCTTCTCGACTTGAAAGTCGGTCATATAACTTATTCCCCGGCTCAAGGTGCATTTATGAGTTCTTGGTCCGCGGAACTGAAAACGTTCAAGCAATCCTCGAGAAGGCAGCATCTGGCCCGGAGCGCTTACGACCTCGGTAAGGCAGATATCGCCGGCGAAAACACTGACAACATGAGTGCACCCTGTAACCCAGATAATCGACTCGTATTTTTCGGTATTTAAGTGGCGGTTGGCATAAATCTGGAAAAGCTCCGGGTGAAGAGGCCTTTGAAAAAGACTGAACATCAATTCCTCAATTGCAACATTGATTTGCGGTAGTTCCATTTTATAGCCTTAATACAATATTTTGACTTCCAGGTTGCTCTTATTATACCAAAATTCATACACATATTCAAGGCTCATATTAGTATTGATAAGGCCGTTATCAGCCCTTATAGGACGATTTTTATGCAAGCTCAGCAATCTAAAAGAGTAACAATAGGAAAGTTTTTTGAAAAAAATATTAAAAAATATGCGGATGCTTTATGCTTTCCGCTATGGGAAAAACCGGGCGGTAATAGAGACGGCAATAATATTGTAAAAGGCGTGGGTTCCGGCGGTAATTCCGAAGCCTCGAATCGCAAAAAGAACTGCAAAATAAATTCCTGCCATTGTTCGAAAAGCGAACCTTGTCAAGTTAAAGGGGTCTGCGGCGTTTGGCTGCCCGCTGAAGAAATCTATATGGTGGTGTGCGCTAAACAGCGCCGCTGAAATGAGAACTGAAAGCACAATAGAGTTCGTATGATTTAATCTAAGAACATCCTGCAGGAGCAGCATCAAGATACATATTAAAATCAGGCGAAAAACAAGCTCTTCGTAAATCCCTGCGCCTATTCCGGTAACGATATTTGTCAGCATCGCCCGATTCGGTTCATTTCTATCTGTTTCGCCCGCCGTGGACGACAGGTGATTGTTAGCAACCGAAGAGCAATTCGTCGGCACCTCGGTCTGGATTCTTATTGCACTGTTTTCAAACCGGCCGATGTTGCTTTCCGCCCCCTTGGAACTGGTTAGAAACAACGTCAGGACAATTAACGGCACTGCGAGCAGAACACACTCGACGGCCATCGGCAAAATATCGCCGAGCCACAAACGCCATTGCTTGCGCGACGTAATTTGCATTGCCGCCAAAATCACTACAACTGCTACAGGAGGTGCTACCCACGCAAATTTACCTCCGAAACCTACCGACTCAAGCAGATTTTGCATCCAGACAAAAGCTACCACTCTAATCTGCGACTGGTTCAGGATATCGGTGTTAATGCCGAACGTCCCCACCTCGTAGAAGATGATAAACGGCAGTAGGAAAACAATGGCGTAAATCGGACGAGATGTCCTCTCAAGATAGGAATCTCGTGCAAAGTTAAACAGTTGCCCTGTGCTGTACCTGGATTCCTTTTCCGTTTTTTTAGTTTTTCTTGCTTTACCCATTTCTCGTTTATAACGGCATTCTCTCTGTTCTCTGTGGGTTTTCTTTAACTTCCACTGCTGAATTTATGCAGAGTTTACTTCAACTAAGCCGAAAATACAATAGTTAACCTTATTGTAAAAGTTCCTGGGTAATCATAGTATCTTATTGGATACCGCGGATGGCGGTTTTGTCGTATATAGTTTGGACTTGAAACGGCAGCAGATAAAGCCGTTCCCGAAATGGTTTTCGTTCGTGCAGCCGGACACCGGAAAGGTGCCGGTACTTTCAGCATCGCCTTGGCATTATGACACCCGAAACATTAACTAAAATCTATCGATTGCTTTACGATGCGTTCGGTCCTCAGCACTGGTGGCCCGGCGAAACCCCGTTTGAGATTATGACCGGCGCTATACTAACCCAGAATACGAGCTGGACCAACGTCGAAAAAGCGATCAAGAATTTAAAGTCTGCTGAGTACCTGATCCCGGCAGGTCTCCATCATATCGATATTTCACAGCTTGCCGAGTTGATTCGTCCGGCCGGCTACTACAACATTAAAGCAAAACGGCTCAAGAATTTCGTCGACTGGCTCTTTGACAGTTACAACGGCGAAATAACAAACCTGCAGACTGTTGAAACCGGCCGGTTGAGAGAGGAGCTTCTGGCGATAAAGGGCATTGGCCGTGAAACCGCCGATTCTATTTTGCTTTATGCTTTGGGCAGGCCTGTTTTCGTCGTGGATGCTTACACCGCTCGAATTACCATACGGCACGAACTGACCGATCCGGACGCCGATTATGAGCAGTTGCGGGAATTGTTTGAGTCGAATCTGCCGGAGGATGTACAGCTTTTCAACGAGTACCACGCACTGCTGGTCAAAGCCGGCAAGGAATTCTGCCGGCCGAAGGCCAGATGCCCCGGCTGTCCCCTCGAAAGACTACCCCATACACTCGATATCGAATATTTTTAGTGTATTTCCTGCCCGGGTTTTGCACCTGTGTCGGCGCTGAGCATGAAGATATCTGTTCCGCCGGTGCCGGATGCCAGGATCATCCCCTCGGACAGGCCGAACCTCATCTGTCTGGGTTTGAGGTTGGCGAGGAAAACAACGATTTTTCCGTTCAAATCTTCGGGCTTGTAAGCAGTAGCAATGGCGGCCATCACCGTCTTTTGCGGTCCGCCGACATCGAGAACAAACCGTAGAAGCCTGTCGGCGCCTTCGACTTTTTCCGCTTTAATTACTTTTGCGATTCGCAGGTCGATCTTCGCAAAATCATCAATTGTGCACTCAGGCTTGAACGGCTCGGCGGGATTTGTTTCCACCGGCTGGGGAGCCTGAGTTTCCTTACTCTCTTCTACCATTGCATTCACCTGTTCTTCTTCAATTCGTTCAAACAATCGTTCAAAATCATTTATCTTGCAATCTTCGAGCACCATATCGAGGTCTGCAAAACACAGTGAGTCAACATTTAGGAACCGCTGCACTTTTTCGGCATATTGGGGCACGATAGGTTTAAGGTAAATCGCCAGGATGCGGACGGCGTTTATTACGGCGGTTAAGATTGTTCGTGTTTTTTCCAGGTCGGTTTTTACAGTCACCCACGGCTGATTCTGCTCGACATACCGGTTCGCCTCGTCCGCAAGGGC
>DQCG01000363.1:10268-18987 GCA_003533825.1 Phycisphaerales bacterium | reverse complement strand
CCGCTCGCAGATAATCAAGACAGACCTGCGACTGAGAGACTACAACAGACTCCATCTTATGATTGCGACAGCAGGCGGTGCGATCTCATTTTCTGGTGCAAGTATGAGCAGCGCCTCCCTGACGACAACCGGTACTCCCTCGGGCCTATCGACAACCGGAGTCAGTTCAGGTATCTCCGCAGGCCATTCTATGTCAGGGCAGGATCAGGTTATCATGGCGGCACAAGACATAGCGTTTTCACTGCGTCAGATCGGATTCGACACGGTTGATAGAACCCAGGATGCTGATATGGTTGTGCTCTTTTCCATAGGAACCGTTCGCTATGATCCGTTGGCAGGCTGGATAGCTGATAGGGCTTTCATTGAATTCAAAGACACAAAGACAGGTTCGGTAGTATGCAGCATCAAGGCAAACGTGCAGTTCATAACTCCGACAATCAATACATTGGTCAAAAAGCTCGTATCTGAGGTCAAGCGATATTATTAGTTCTCTTGTGTAAAGGAGGTATTTGACTATGAAGAATGCAGTTGTTCGAATTGTGACTGTCGTCGTTGTTCTGGCGGCAGGGTATTGGATCGTCTCAGGTATTATTTCAGGCAGGCGAACGGAAGCAGAAAAAAAAGAGCTGGAAGTAGAAAAACAACAGTCTGAGGCAAAAAAACAAGAGTTAGAAGAAGTTGAGAAGCGACTACAGATAGAGAAATCCATCAAAGGCATGATTGCAAAACACAACGCTTCTACAGATTGGCGCAAAATCTTTAATGTAAAAGACGGTTCCTTAAACCTTTTATACTCCGTCGAAGTTCAAGATGCACTGACCGACGCCTATGATAGACCAATAATGTTCTTAGCTTTCATCTCGGATGTAACAAGAGAATCAGATGAGTATTATGTACATTTCTACTTTTTAGAGTCACTCTACTCCATGTCTGATATTTCCTCTATCCTTCATTGCACACAAGACCAAGTTAACGAGATAATGCTCAATCAAAGAGGTTTTCCTGAAAGTAATTATGCTGTGATTGCGAAGATTTCCAGCGCCAAGAAGGCAACATTTGGATTATCTTGCGATGAGGATCAAGAAGTCTATATTACTTTATTCTCAAATTCTTTTATTGCAAGGGGTCGCTGTTTAGACCTGTTATTTGTTGGTGATTACAAACCAGAAGATTCTCATGGAGCCAAAGATGTATTAGGCACGCTTACCAATTACCAAGATTGAGGAAGAACAGAGGTGCTTACTGTTTCGTAAACCAACAACTTTTTTAGGAGGAGAACGAAAATGAAACGGCAGTTAATTCTTGTGTTGTTCACGTCGACTTTCCTATTTATTGCTTTTGGTTCACAAAATGCAGAAGCCGATATCATTAATAATGGTGAAATAAATAATATATATTGGAGGATTCAGGAAATTATTGAAGTATATGACAGTTCATCTGATCAACCAACCATTGTAAATTTCGTAAATCACTCGGAAATTTCAAACAAAGTTAAGGTTTATGACTATAGCACCTGTAACACTTTTGGAACCGCCAGCATTGACCACGGAATATACGGCTATGGCAACAGCCAAATAGGAATCTTTGGTGGTGAAATAGGCTACGGTGGTATAGTATCAGCCATACATACTGAGAACTACAGCCAAGCTACAATTACAGGGGGCCTTCTTCTGGGTTATGTGATTGCGGATGGTTATAGCCAAATCACTATTTCTGGTGGCAATATTAACATAGGACAAACAGCAAGCATGATCTTGGCTGACGGCCACAGTGAAATTACTATCTCAGGTGGCAAATTTAGCGGAATTTTGCGTGCATGGAATAGCGGCCAAATAATAATTGAGGGCAGAGGTTTTAATTACCCTGTCGGCGAAATCACAGACCTTGCTGGGACGCTAACCGGAACTCTCCTAAGCGGTCAAACAATAAACTGGCCTTTCCAACGAGGTTGGAGTAGTACTTCTCCTGGTTCAATCACATTGGTAGACGAAACCGCTATCATCCCCGTCCCCGGCGCTCTCTTGCTCGGTATGCTCGGCTTGAGTGTAGCTGGTTTGAAATTGCGAAAAGGCAAAGAGTTATAAGAGTACAGTATCCCACGGAGTAGCCCCTCGCGCGCGCGTGCGTGCGTGCGCGAATTTTCTGACGCTGTCAGAAAGTTCGGGATATATCTCACCTCGCGCGCGCGTGCGTGCGCGTGCGCGCGTAAAAGCGTGCTAAAACTCACATAATATTACTAACCTTCGCTCCTTGTGCACGCGTGTAACAGTGGCCAAAAATTCCGGTCAAAATGTTAAGTTTTACTATGTTTTACGATATGCGTTTCGATAATTGCTTTGATTACCTTTTTGGTATCTTCCGTTATTTCCGGCCAGAGCTTGACAAGCTCGGCTAAATCGGGGTATTTCTGCACTAAAATGTCCAAGCTGGTGGCCAAGACAGATTTTTCGTTGTCTGTAAGTGTTTTGTTAATAGGTGTTTGTGGATTTGGCTTAAGGGGTTCGAATCCCCTTGGGGCTATTGGCTCGATATGGAAATCCTGAGCTTTTCGACAATTCAGGCGGTTAAACCCGCATTCCTGATACGGTTGTCTCGAATACCATAACATCATCAACAACTCCCTGTATATCCATTGTGACGCGTGTGGTACTCTTCCTGCTCTTGTACTTGGTGATATGGCCAAGCAGATACAATCTCTGGCCCGGTTCGATGACAGAGCGGAACTTTGCGGACTCTATTCCGGAAAAACCTACGAACCCGGGCTCCTTGTAAATCTCTTTTACAAAAAAGCTCGACAGTTGAGCCGCCGCTTCTATCATAATCACCCCGGGCATCAATGGCCGGCCGGGAATGTGGCCGCGAATCCAGAATTCGTGTTCGGTCACATCTTTATAGCCCAGAATCAGAGCTTTTTCCTTATCGTACCAAAGAATGCCGTCGAGCTGCTGCATTTCAAAACGCTGCGGATTTACTTTGCAGATTGCTTCCTTGTCAAATAAAGGCTCTGCTTTAAGATCTATCTCTGATAAATCAAACAATAATGGAGGCGGCATTAATAACCCCGAAAAAAAGAATCTCTACTATAGCAATGCGTACTGCTCTTTTGTACACAATACTCCGATACCCATGGCGCATCGCTCAAGAGACACCACTCGCTAAACACAATAAAACAAGTGTTTACAAGCACTTATGATGATTTACTGGGCTGATCTGATTTCAAGGACGCGGTTGCGAACCAGTTGAGAAGCCTGCTTGATTTTCTGCATTTGCTTACGAACTCGCGTCCCTGCTGCCTTATTCCCACCTTCGGCTTTGCTGATGTCAGCTTCGATTTCAGCGACCAGCACTTTAAGATCTTCGTACTCTTGCATTAAAATAACCTCCACATTGTGGATTAAAAATATACTCAAAGCAGGTTAAAATCATTAGAAACTTAACGGTGTAAGATGGTTTTGTCAAAGAAAAATGCCCTTTTTACAAAAAAAATGAATATTTTTTCTGAGTCAGGATGTCAGTCTTTTGGTGAGTTCAGCGATTCTCCGGCCTCTTCGTATACACTGCCGCTTAACCCTGTCATCAGGCTTGCCAATGGAGACCGGCCCATAGTGGTCACCTTGCGGATCGCCCTGGACGACACAACCGGCGATAAGCATTGCTTCGGTAATGCCCATGATTGTGGTTTCATTGCCTCCCGCTATATTTGCCGAGCTGGTAAACGCCGCCCCCACTTTGCCGTCAAGTTTGCCGTGGAAACCTACTGAATCGTCGATTAGTTGCTTGATAGGTCCGGCCATGTGGCCATAATAAGTCGGCGAGCCGATAACTATTGCATCGTAATTCAGCAAATCCTCGGCCTTGACATCACTTACTGATTTGCAATCGACCGATAAATCGGCTTCTTTCATTGCCTTGGCTATTATTTCCGCCATTTTTTGTGTGTTACCACTTCTTGAATAGTAGATTACTATTGCCTTTGCCATTTTCTACTCCTATCTCCTTATTAATTGTTCTTGTGAAACAGGTGTATCACTTTAAAATAATTTACTGTGGGACCGCCAAAAGTCTTTGTTTCGAAACATAATCATACAACAGGCGGAAATAAAATTCCAGAATTACATTTCGAATTGTGCGGTCTGAACTGCTTTAAATCAACAAGGTTTGACATTCGCTCTTTCCGGATGCTGATTTCGCTTGCCTTTTTGTCGAGTTGGCCAATTTACCGGGAATCTGGGGATTGATGCGAATTATGAGCGTTGTAGTGAACAGTTGTTGGACGCTGGGTATTGGCGGGCCAACCTTAATGGGATGGTTAACAACGGCGGCGTATTTGATTGATTCCGGCTTATTCGACTTTCCGCTCAGCGGCGCAGGTAAGAGAGCTTTTCCGGCAGAGATACATTGTTGCCGAAATTATCCTCGCCGTATCCGGATTCTGCCAATAGTTTGATATCGGCCAGCACTCGCTTATCGCCGATAAACTTCGCTGTCAGTTTGACGTCCACGTCGATTTTGCCCATCGCCAGCAGCCTGGCTATCTCGTCAACTACGTTCTCCAGCAGCGTTCCTTCATTTCGCGCGGGCTCTTCAGGCAGCTCGAGGGGTTGTTCGTAAAGGATCAGCTTGCTGCGTCCGGCCAACGTCAGCACGACTTCTCGAACCACGGCATTCATGTCGCTTTGACCGTTCTGATCCTTAACAAGATTGAGATGGACGATCTCAGCGGCAAGCCACCGCCGTTTTTGTGCGTTTATTTTCTCATTTGCGCGGAACATGCCAAGCGGCGAACTGGCATCATAGACCTCACCGTCCATCTCCATCTGGATCTCACTTCCGTAGTGCAGAACAAGCTTGGCAATTAGTGTGGATGGACGAACGTGGAAGCCGCGGTATGGAGGTACAGGTACCTCGATCTCGCCGACTTCTGCGTAGCGTTTGAGCATCTCATGGCATAGATGTTCCGCACAGCCTATGTATAGATTGATGTGAGTAACCGAATACTTCATCAGCACATCCAGCAGCACCTCTGCTTTGACAATGGATTCCTGCCTGCCCGGCGAATCGCATGGCTGCTTATTCACATGCCGCTCGTAGTGGTGAACGAACAATGTGGCCGTCCTGAGCAAATGGAATACAACACTTATATGACCTCTCAGAACGGGCAAATCCGTATCGAGTTGTGCAGCTTCCGTGCCCGAGACGTATGTATCGTACAATGACTGAAGGTTATGGAATCGAAGCTCGAGACTTCGCAGTTTTTTCTCACTAACCGAGTCCAGAACGCAGGAAACATAATCTTCAGGCTTAGCCCGGCTGGCGGCGCGAACATCTTCGCTTTCTACGGCCAGGTTCAAAAATGCGGTGGTTAAAAGAGTGACCGTCTCTGCGGCTGTTTCAATCCTGCGCGTTTGGCAGTGGTGTTCCAGGCAGCCGGGAGGAAGCTCTTCAATATAAGATTCCTCACGTAATCCCTGAGATGGAACCGGCAGGCTGAGCTGCTCGGCTTTAGCTATTATTTGGTTTGCTGCTCGGCGAAGCACATCGACCGTGAATTCAAGCGTTTCTTCAGTAGCCGTCATAAAATCCTCTTCGATCTGTAAAAGACGATAGGTGGGTAATGAGTATTTTATGTGGAGAAGCTCGTAGCTCACATCGGAAAAGAGCTTGATCACCGCGGTAAGCGATCTGAACGCACACCATTCGCAATTGCTCCCGGCTCCGTACGAGTCGAGAAGCTCTTCAAGCTGCGTCGATTGCGACAGCAGGTCGCCCATCAACGGACGTATCATGATTTGTTTACTCGATTGGCATTGGGTTATATGCTTGGCAAGACCCAGCAAGGTCATGGCGCGTTTTGCTATTAATTTTCGAAAAACATTATCCGTCATTACTGTTGTTGAAACCATATTATTTAATTTTTCTTTCTCTCCAGCGGGAGGACTTCCGGCTCGCCGAATCCCCTTGGTATCTTGACTTCGAAGATTTTTTTATCGATGCCTTTGTTAACCTTCGGTTTGAGGAACTTTATCTCTTTAATGTCCCCGAATGGAGGTTCCGGTTCACTTTCGACAGCAACGATCTTTACCGGCAGTCCCAATTTCTGATCAATCCAAAAATCTATTGAAACATAGTCATCTTTATAAATCGAATTCGGCTTAACCTTCAAATGCACTTGAATAAAATCTTCCGCCTCGTCTTTTTTTTTCTCTACGAGTTTAACCTCGAACTGTTTTTTCAGGTCCTCGATTTTGCTGAAGCCGAGCATCGGCAGGTTCTTGCCGGCCAGTTCGAAAACGTCCGTTGACTTGTTCGGGTCGTTCGGCTCGGCTAATTGGTAGTACTTCACTTCCTTGATCTGGTGGTCGAGATGTGCCAGCCAGATTCCTTTTAATTCCTGATCGGTATGAGTCAGAAGGGCGCCGTCGAGAACCAAATACTGCTCGATATACTTTTGTTCTTTTTCATCGTCCTGCTTGAGAGTGTTGAAATTAATACTCAAAGCGGATTTACCGCCGGATCGCGCATAATACAAAACGCCTTTCCGCAGAGACTCTGATTCGAGAACTGGCTGACGGAAATTGTACTCGACCTGACTCTGGTAGGATTTAAGCCCTGATGTTGTCTTATTGAGTCGTTCCAGAAGCGTGTCCAAAGGGTTGTCTTTTTGAATTTCCTGCCGCTGTTTCTGTGAAGCTTCCGTGCATCCGGAGGCCCAGGAAATACCCGCTGCACATAACACGATAAAAGCGGTTTTAACCATTATCTTGTTATACATTTAGGTTCCTTTCTTTGCTCCTCTACGCGCTATTCGCTGTTTTTGTTTGCTATAATCTCAAGTATTCCACTGATGTTTTCAATGCTAAAATCCGCATGTTCGACAAATTCTCCGGCCTGATGATGGTTCGCCAGCAGCACAGCGATGGCACCGGCGGCCTTTGCACATTGCAAATCGAACAGATAATCGCCGACCAGCAGGGTCTCCTCCGGTTTTACACCAAATTTCCGGCACAATTTCAGCACGCCGAACGCATCGGGCTTAACGGGCCCGTCCTCCCGGCCGACAACTGCGTCGAACTCCAGGCCATGCTTGCGGGCAATTGCGAAGGCATTATCTCTCTTGTTACGAGTCAATATTCCAATGTGAATCCCTTCTGCACGAATTGTCAAGAGTGTTTCTTTGGCATCGGCGTTAAGTTTGGATTCCATAACGGCCTTTTGCTCATGAAAATAGAGTATTTTTTCTGCCGTGCGATGCTGCTGCGACGTCATTTTCTCCATCGACTCCAGGATAGGCCCGGAATCTCTGGGTAATCCAATTTCTTCACGAATGGCGTCAAAGTCAAAATAAGGCTCGGTGATTGTACCGTCCAGGTCGAATATTACAGCTTTAATTGGCATAATATATTTCTTTTGTATTACATAAATCAGTTATCGTCCGCCGGAGCGGGGCGACTTATCACTATTCCTGCTTTTTGGATTTTTTTCGCAGCAACTCTATAAGGTATCGGCCGGCCTGACCCATTATTTTACCCTTCCGAATAATAACACCGGTAGGCCTGATAAAATTCTCGTTCGAAAAGGGAATCGCCTTGATTGTTCCGCTGCTGACTTCCTGAAGTATTGCGGTCTGGGGCATTATACTAATTCCCGATTTTATTTCGACCGCCCTTTTGATAGTTTCGATATTGTCGAATTCCATGATGGGGCGGACAACAATATTATAACGCTCCAGGATACTGTCTATCCAGGCCCGCGTTGGAACGTCTTTTTCGAAGGCGATAAATCTTTCAAATTGCAGCCTGTGAATGTCAACCTCCGATTCGTGCGACAATGAATGGCTCGGATTACAGACCAAAACGAGCGGCTCATCCTCAAAATCATAGACATCAAGCCTTTTATCTCTTTTCGGAACAGCGACAAGACCAATATCGACATCACCGGCCAAAACCAGCTCGTAGATTCTCTGGGCGCTGAAATACTCGACGTGGACATTAACATCCGGGTAGCTGACCATAAATTTCTTAATATAGTCGGGCAGGGTGTGCATACCGATACTGAAAATGGCGGCGACGTTTATTCTGCTGACAGACGTTTTTTGCAAGGTTCTCAACTCATTCTTTAGCTGTTCATACCGTTCCAGCATATCTTTAGAGGCCTGGTAGAGTAACTGGCCCGCCTTTGTCAGCTCGATGGGTCTTTTCTTGCGATTAATCAACTGGCACTTGTGGGCAAGCTCCATTTGAGCAAGCTGCTGTGATACGGCGGATTGACTAAGAAGATGTTTATCCGCGGTTTTGGAGAAGCTTTGCAAATCAGCCAAATCGCAGAATATCCTGAGCATCTCAATGTGCATTATAAGTATTCCTAATATAACCTATTACAATTTATCTATTGTCATACGCTTATCATAGGCGTATCTTATATATAGTTTCGTAATTTACTGTTAAAAGTGTAATTTCCTTATTTTTTTATTAGTCTAACTTATTGTGATGGTTAATGGAAGCAGAATTTAAATACTTTACCCATAGGAGATAAGTATAATGGCGGCGAACACCATTATTCAGGAAGTTTACGAACAAGTTGTGAGACGCAACACCGGTGAGGCCGAGTTCCTCCAGGCAGTGAAAGAGGTTCTTGACTCTTTAGGGCCGGTTTTGGAGAAGCATCCGGAATATGTCGAGGCAAGAATCCTTGACAGGATTGTGGAGCCGGAACGGCAGAT